>NZ_JAQNCS010000001.1:0-230198 GCF_049472655.1 Deferribacter abyssi | reverse complement strand
AATGGTGTTACAAGTGCCATCGACCAATCTACAAGTTCATTGCATCTATCAACATTTGCCACTATTCCATCTATGCATTTTTCAGCCAAAGAAGAAATAGCATTTGAAAGTAACTTGATAGAACTGAGTAAATTATCAGCAATAACAGGCATCATAACATTCAAATCAAGTAACCCGCTACTTCCAGCAATCGATATTGTATGAACATTTCCCATTACTTCTGCAGATACTTGAATGACTGCTTCAGGAATCACAGGGTTTACCTTCCCTGGCATAATAGAACTCCCTGGTTGCAATGAGGGTAAAGTTATTTCTGCAATACCACATCTTGGTCCAGAATTTAGTAAACGTAAATCATTTGCAATCTTCATTAATGAAACAGCCAATGTGTTAAGCGCTCCTGCAAAATAAACAATAGCATCTTTAGCAGCAATAACCTCGAAAAGATTTTCAGCTTGCTTAAACTCTTTACCAATATTTTTATTAATCTCATCGATTGCAAATTTTGCAAAATCTGGATGAGTATTAATACCTGTGCCAACAGCAGTCCCACCAAGAGGCAGGTCTAACAATCCTCTAATACTTTCCTTTATTCTTTCTAAAGCTTTTTTTATCTGTATTCTATACCCAGAAAATTCTTGTCCTAAAGTCATAGGCACTGCATCCATAAGATGAGTTCTTCCTATCTTAATGATATCCGCAAACTCTTTTTCTTTTTCTAATAAACTTCTTTCCAATTTTGAAAGAGCTGGTATCAAATTCTGATCCGTTAATAATACAGAAGATATGTGTATTGCAGATGGAATTACATCATTACTGGACTGCCCTTTATTGACATGATCATTAGGATGGCACAATATCTTATCTCCTTTTTGACCACCTAATAACTCACAAGCTCTATTTGCTATAACCTCATTTACATTCATATTTGTGGATGTACCTGACCCCGTCTGAAATATATCTAATGGGAATTGATCATTAAATTTACCTCCAATAATTTCATTAGCAGCAGTTACAATTGCATTAGCTAATTTTTCACTAATTAATCCTAACTTGCAGTTTGCAATTGCAGCCCCCTTTTTTATTTCTACAACAGCATAAATGAATTCTAATGGTAACGTTTTCCCACTTATCTTAAAATTATCCATAGCTCTAACTGTTTGTGCCCCATAATAAGCTTTTTCAGGAACCTTTATTATTCCCATACTATCCTTTTCTTCCCTAAAATTCATTCTTACCCCTTTCCAAGTCATATATCCTAAGTTATAATTTATTATATACGGAGGTAACATATGGAATCAATAAAATATCTGTCTAAATTAACCATGAATCCAAAATTCATTGATTTTACTAAAGAAGAACTTAAAAAATTCCTTTCATCATGCAAAGTAGAAAAGTTTAACAAAGGAACCATGATAATTAGAGAAGGAGAAAAAGGGGATAAGCTTTACATTGTCGTAGAAGGACAAGTTGGTGTAAGTAAAGCGATTACAGAAGAGATGGTTTTTTTTCTTACAACCTTAAGCGAAGGAGATTTTTTTGGTGAAATGGCTATCCTTACATCACATCCAAGATCAGCAAATGTGTTTGCAAAAACTGATTCTACTCTTTTATCTTTTGATATATTAGCTTATAACACCCTAAAAAGAGAAAATAAATTACTATTTGCAAAATTGAATAGTGTATTTGCTGTAACTTTAGCTGAACGTTTATACAAAGTAGAAGAAAGAATAAAACTTATAATAAAAGCCTCATTAATTAAAGATATTATATAAATTGTATTTTTAAAGTATCAATTCTTTGTAGAAAACTGTTCCAGGTTGAAAACCATCGGGAAGTTTCTTCGTTTGATATGAGATAAAACCGGCTCGGTAAAATTCCCTTCTTACACTATCCCTGCATGAATAAGTAACAACACAACCGTCATCTTTTAATAAGTTATATAACTCTTTATAAACAGTTAATTGCCACATCTCAGGATTTTTTAATTTGCTAAACGGATCAAAATAAATCACATCAAACTTAACATTAATATACCTAACTGCTCTAAAAAAGTCATCAAGAATCATATAAAGTTGATAATTATTATATGTTATACTGTCCAAAAGTTTTCTAAGATAATCGTACCCCTTTTTCGGCCAGAACAAAGGAAATTCTTTTATTAAATTTATCAGCGTATTATCTTTTTCAATGGAAACAATATTCAATTTATTTTTAATTTTATGCTTTTCTAACTCTTCAATAGTTGCAACAATATTGTATCCCAAACCAAAAAATATATCGAGTAGCCAAACCTCCTTATTTTTAGATAATCTTTCAACAATTCCTGATGGTATAACAAACTTATGCAAACTCTCAGTGTAAGCTCCAATAGATTTTGCATGATATCCTTCTTTATAACTGATATTATAAAAGCTTATAGAACCATCAGCTGTTGTAAAAGGTTTTTTATCACCTAATAATGGGATCAAATTTGACATTTTCAAATACAATGTGCCAGTTTTCATTAATTCTTTCAGGAAAATCTCTTCTGTAATGAGCTCCTCTGCTCCCTTTTCTAGTCATTGCAGCTAAAATCATCATCTTTGAAAGTTGTAACATATTGTAATATTCCATGCAATTCCTACAAACAAAATCTACATTGAAATCATCCAATTTACTATTAATATATTCAAGTGCCTTACTTAAGCCTCTTTCATCCCTTACGATACTAACATATTTCCACATAACATCTTGCAATTCTTTTATTTGATTATTAGTAATACATTCTTTGTAGATATAGTTATCATAATTGATCTCACATATTTCTTTATCAATTAAATCTATAATAGCAGATTTGGCAGCCCTTCCACCAAAAACAACACTTTCAAGCAAAGAGTTACTAGCAAGCCGGTTTGCGCCATGTACTCCTGTACAAGCACATTCACCACATGCATACAATCCTTTGATTTTTGTTCTCCCCCATACATCAGTTTCAATACCACCCATATAATAATGAGCTGCAGGACTTACAGGGATTAAATCCTTTGTAATATCAATACCAAACTCTTTTAATGTTGAATAAATCTTAGGAAATCTATTTTTTACAAATACACTTTCTAAGTGTGTCATATCAAGATACACATATTCAGCACCAGTTTTTTCCATTTCAAAAAATATTGCCCTACTTACCACATCCCTTGGAGCAAGCTCCCCCTTATCATGGTAATTATAACAAAACCTAACCATTTCATCATTTCTTAGGACACCACCCTCACCACGCATCGATTCACTTAACAAAAAAGCTGGTGCATCAGGTAAATGCAAAGCTGTTGGATGAAACTGATAAAATTCTAAATCTTTTAAAACAGCTCCTGCCCTAAAAGCTATAGACAATCCATCTCCTGTAGCAACTCTAGGATTCGTTGTGCGCTTAAAAAGTTTACCTGCACCACCTGTAGCAAGTATAACTCCTTTAGAAAAAATATTTACAATTTTCTTATTCTCTTCATCAATAGCTTTTATCCCAAAAACTTCACCATCAGACACAATCAAATCAAGAGCAAAATAATTTTGTAAATATGTAATATTCTCTAATTTTTTTGCATAACTTTTCAAAGTTCTTACAATCTCACGCCCCGTAGCATCACCATGTGCATGTATAATTCTATTTACCGAATGAGCTGCTTCCCTTGTAAAATCAAGATGATCTCCATGCATATCAAACTGAGCACCCCATTTTATTAGCTCTTTGATATATTTTGGACCTTCATCCACAAGTGTCATTACAGCATCTCTATCACACAAACCATCACCTGCTCTTATAGTATCTTCATAATGAAGAACTATATCATCCTCATCAGATAACACCACAGCGACACCACCTTGTGCGTGCTCAGAACTGCCCTCTCCCACTGACGATTTAGTGACTATTGCAACACTGCCATGGGAAGCAAGCTCCACAGCAGCACGTAACCCAGCAGCACCACTACCAATAACAAGAAAATCAAATTTCATATTAATTAAAACCTCAACCCTAATTTAATACCATATTGATTAACCACTCCTACACTCGCCTCTGCATTTATAACAAAAAGAGGAAATGGTGAAAACTGTAATCCTACAAGTGCTCTATAAACAGTCTTACTCACATCATCAAGATCAACCAAGTCACTGTGTTCTTCAGTATGTATTCTCAGAAGTGTAACCCCGGCATAAGGGGTAAACATTAAAAACCCTTTACTGACTAGAAGATCTAAAGACCTAGTGTTCACATCAAGTTCATCAACACCTTCAAGCTTTGAGTAAGCACCCCTTATTGCAACAGCAGGTGTCGCCACGCTTCCTTTTAATATAGCGTACTTCAACTCAATTCCCCATAACCTAATATTTGTACCAGGCACAGAAGTATACATACCACCAACATCAACTCCAAAAGGCAACCCTTTTTGAATATGTAACCTTGGAACAGGCAAATAAGAATAGGGATCTTGATCACTGAAAATAGCCTCCCAATATTTCTTGCCACTATTTATATCTGTAATAACAAGCTCAGCAGCCACATCGAACCCAGTAATCCCCAAAGGTTCAGCAGGAGACATTGGATTAAACTGCAATGCTACACCAATTTCTTTGGATAAATCTTCAAACTCACTCTGAATAATTTTTTGAGAAAACTCTAATTCTTTTGCAAATCCTACAACTGAAAAAAACAAGATTAAAAACAAAATATAAAACTTTCTCATTATTACCTCCTCTTTAAATTTGGCAATCCAAAATCTTTATAAAAATCTTTTTTAGGTCTATTAAAGTAACCAAATTTAATATGTTTAAACTTCTTCTTAATTAATTTTAGCATATTTTTGATACCCATGATCTCTTCCAGTTTAAATTTCATACTCTCAAAAAGATAATCAGGATCTATATTAAGATTTCTCAACTGTACAAGTTCTACTTTATAAGCAGATAGAAAATCAAGGAGAGCATTCACTTCACTCTCTCTATCGTTAATACCTGGCATCATCAAATAATTCAGCGATACATACACACCATATTTGTTAGCAAGTTCTATGCTTTTTAAAACATCATCCAGTTTATAACCAATTGGATTATAATAAGCGTTGTATGTAGACTCCACAAAACTATTAATACTCACCCTTATACTATCAAGCCCTGCATCAAATAACATCTTCATTTTCTCAGGATCACTGCAATTAGAATTAAAGTTAATCGTAAGCTCTGGTGCATTCTTTTTTATTTTGGAAATTGCTGTTGCAATTCTATCAGCTACCATTATTGGATCCCCTTCACACCCCTGCCCAAAACTAATAATGGGATCTTTCGCCACTTCATTATGGTTTAATGCAACTTCCACAATCTCTTCTACCGAAGGAACAAAATCAATCCTCTGTTGAGGCGAAGGACAACATTCCGCTGGCTGAAGAGAAATACAACCAATACATCTGCTATTGCAAACTGGTGAAGTAGGTATAGGGCACTCCCATCTACCATAAAAAACATTTTTTGCCGCGGTACAGTGGTATTCCAATGCACACTTTGCAAGTTGTTTATATAGTCTATTATAGGGATATTTCGACAATAACTTGTCCACCCTATACTTAAATTTATCCGTAAAATCAAATTTTTTCGGATTCCATTTATTATCTTTATCTACCTTTATAGCTGGAACCACAAACTTCCCATTTAGCCATCCTACTGCTGTGTATGCATAAAGTGGATACATCAAAGATGATTTTTTCTTATAAGCTGGCAAAAAAAGCCTCAGGTATCCTGGTGGCAAAAACACAGATACTGCATACCCTCTAGTAAACTCTTCTAATGTGGCAGTTTCAGGATTATAGGCTATAGGATTGGAATCAGGCATATAATAAAGGGTAGTACACTCCGGAATTTCAATTAACTCAAGTTCGTAGGGAACAAAATTGTAATTCTCACTCCTAACAACCATTTTTAAAGATGGATGGTCATATATGTTTCCATTTTTATCAGCATAAACTAAATTTGGTATCTCGTACAACGCCACTTCCTTTAAATTCAAAATTAAGCAAATAATATTGTCTTTTTTAGAAATTTTCAATATAAATAAGTGTAAACTAAAATATAGTGAAATTACATAAAAATTTTAGGGGGTAAAAAATGACTGATATTATTGAAATCTATGCCAGGGAGATTCTGGACTCTCGCGGAAATCCCACTATTGAGGTAGAGGTAATTACAAGCGGAGGTTATGTAGGAGTGGCAGCAGTCCCTTCTGGGGCATCTACTGGTGAACATGAAGCAATTGAATTAAGAGATGGTGATCCCGAAAGATATAACGGTAAAGGAGTATTAAAAGCAATTCAAAATATTAATGAAATTATAGCTGATGAACTTGAAGGTATTAATGTTTTAGAACAAAAACTTATAGATGATATATTATGCGACATAGACGGTACAAAGAACAAGTCAAAACTTGGTGCCAATGCTATCCTTGGAGTATCTTTAGCATGTGCAAAAGCTGCTGCTAATGTCCTTGATATTCCACTTTATCGATATATCGGTGGAACTTTTGCTCATCAGCTACCAGTACCTATGTTAAATATTTTGAATGGTGGTAGTCATGCTGATAACAATGTTGATATTCAAGAATTTATGATTATGCCAGTAGGAGCAAGTAGCTTCAAAGAAGCATTAAGAATGGGAGTTGAAACATTTCATTCTCTAAAAAAAGTTTTAAACGAAAAAGGTTATAATACCGCTGTGGGTGATGAAGGAGGATTTGCACCAAATCTTCAATCAAACGAAGAAGCAATAGAGGTTATATTGCAAGCAATAGAAAAAGCTGGCTATAAAGCCGGTGAAGATATTTATTTAGCCCTTGATGTAGCATCCAGTGAACTCTATAAAGATGGGAAATATATTCTTTCAGCCGAAAAACAACCTGAAAAATCTGTTGATGAAATGATAGAATACTATAAGTATCTCGTAGCAAAATATCCAATAATAAGTATTGAAGATGGTCTAGCAGAAGATGACTGGGATGGATGGAAAAAACTAACTGAAGCTTTAGGAAATAAAGTGCAACTTGTAGGTGATGATCTTTTTGTTACAAACACAGAAAGATTACAAAAAGGAATCCAAGAACATATTGGTAACTCTATTCTTATCAAACTAAACCAAATAGGAACGCTCACAGAAACTCTCGCTGCTATAGAGATTGCAAAACGTGCAGGTTATACATGCATCATTTCCCACAGATCAGGAGAAACAGAGGATACAACCATAGCAGACCTTGCTGTTGCAGTTAATGCAGGACAAATTAAAACCGGATCAGCATGTAGAACTGATAGAGTTTGCAAATACAATCGTCTTTTAAAAATCGAAGATGAGCTTCTCGACCAAGCTGACTTCCCTGGTCTTGCAGCATTTTACAATTTAAACAAATAAATTTTCAAGGGAGGGTTTATCCCTCTCTTTTTTAACTTTTTTATTGACAATTAAAGAGAAATAGACTACCCCATTTAATATGTCGAAAAATAATAAAAAGCTTACAATACTTGTTTTTGAAGAAACGCAACTAAGAGAAGTTAAGTCTTTATCAATCAAAAAAAGGACTATAAAGGCTACTATTATCTCCTTAATACTAATATGCTTCATCACTACTGTATCTTTAGTTTTATTATCCAAGCTTTACAGTGAAAGAAAGCAAATGCTCAGTTACAAAAGTGAAAATAAATTATTAAAAATAAGATTGAGTGAATATGCAAAAAAAGTAAACGAGATTGAAAATAAATTAGTTTATTTAGAAAATTTAGAAAAACAAGTCAGAAAGCTGGCCCAATTTAATGACGAAAAAAATAAAAAACTTGCCATTGGTGGTAAAGAAATAGATATTTTAAGGGAATATTCCGCTGTAGCTGAAAGAAAAGAAACAGAATTTTTCAATGATTTAAATAATGTCCTATTATCTTTATCATCAGAAATTGAAAAGAAACAAAACAGCCTTTCTGAACTTATCAATTTTCTTGAAGAACAGCGTCTTATGATGCTCTCAACTCCATCTGTATGGCCTGTAAGAGGTTGGGTCTCCAGCAAATTTGGTTATAGGTTATCTCCTTTTACCGGCAAAAGAGTTTTCCATGAGGGGATAGACATAGCAGCAAGATATGGTGCTCCAGTAAGAGCAACTGCAAAAGGGATTGTAATATATGCAGGCTATAAGCCAGGATATGGTAAATTAGTGACAATTGACCATGGTTTTGGATATGTCACAAGATATGCTCATAACAGTAAAATTCTGGTAAAAGTGGGTCAAAGAGTAGAAAAAGGTGACATCATTGCAAAAGTTGGAAGCTCGGGATTCAGCACCGGTCCCCATGTCCACTATGAAGTGCTTGTCAATGGAATTCCAGTAAATCCTGTTGAATTTATCAATGAAGCATCAAACGATCAATAGCCTGAAAAATACCAATAATTATATAAGCAACCTATATAACTCTTTCACTGCACAAATTAAAATTTATATTTTTACAATGATATCTATTTTTAATAGATAAACAAGAAACAGTATAGCCGAGCCATATTATGCGATGGCTCGGCTACCATTTTATTTATCCAACCATACTTTGTAAAACCTTCTTTTACCTACTGGATCAAGTTTAAATCCCATAACATTTTTTCTCATCGGTTCAACAACTATAGAGTGAGCAATTGGTACCCAAGGTACATCTTTATGAAAAACTTCCTGTGCTTTTCTATAAAGTTTTGTCCTTTTTTCTCTGTCAGTTATCACTTTTGCTTTCTCTACTAATGAATCAAACTCTTTACTTCTATAAAATGCTATATTTTGTGCTGGTTTAACCGCAGCTTTTGAACTTAGCAACACATAAAGAAAGTTGTCTGGATCACCATTATCACCTGTCCACCCCAACAATGCCATGGAATGCTCGCCATACTTTGTTTTTTGTAAATATGTACCCCAATCATAAGAAACTATTTTTGCTTTGATACCAACCTTTGCTAAATCAGCTTGGATAGCCTCAGCTACTTTTCTACCGTTTGGCATATAAGGCCTTGGTACAGGCATTGCCCAAATATCTGTTTCAAAACCATTTGGATAACCAGCTTTAGCAAGTAGCTTTTTTGCTTTCTCAGGATTATATTCATAATCTTTTATATCATCATTATATGACCACATTGTAGGAGGAATCGGATTTTTTGCAGGTACACCAAAACCTGCATATACAGCATTCACTATATCTTTTTTGTTAATAGCAAAATATATTGCTTTTCTTACTAAAGGATTATCAAAGGGTTTCTTTTCTGTATTCATTGCTAAATAACCAACATTCAAGCCTTCCTGTTTAAGAATTTTAATATTCGGATCTTTTTCAAGCTCAGCCACTTCTTCTGGGTTTGGAAAGTCCATAATGTGTATTTGACCTGTTTTTAACTCTGCAGCACGAACAGAGTTATTAGGAATAACTTTAAGAATAAGCTTATCTATATATGGTCTCCCAGCCCAATATTCTTTATTTGCTTTAAAAATAATTCTGTCATCTTTAATCCATTTTACAAAAACAAATGGACCTGTCCCCACCGGAAACCTTCCAATATCTTCTGGATGGCCTTCTTTTAAAAGCTTATCAGCATACTTCTTACATAATATCGAAGCAAAATCCATTGCGAGGTTAGCTATAAATGGTGCTTCAGGTTTATTCAAGATAAACTTAACAGTATATTTATCTACCTTAATAATATCTTTAACTATATTACTCATATCCATAGCCTGCCAATATTCAAATGCACCACCAACCTTGTGATACGGATGATTTGGATCAAGCTGTCTTTTTAGTGAAAAAACAACATCATCAGCAGTAAATTCCACATCTTCTGTAAAAAATCTTGTTTTGTGAAATTTAACCCCCTTTCTTAGATGAAACACATACTCCAAACCGTCTTTGCTCACTTCCCAGCTTTCAGCCAGTGCTGGTTCAATTTCAGTTGTACCATATTTGAACTGAACTAAGTTATCATAAATTTGTGTAGTTGCATAAAATGTTTCACCATCAGTTGCATGAGCAGGATCCATTGTAACAGAATCACCTCCCCTGCCAAATACAAGAGTGCCACCATATCTCGGCTCTGCGAAAACCGAAGTAATTAAAAAAGCCAGTACTGCTACAACTAACAAAAACTTTTTCATAAAACCTCCTTTCACTGGTTTAATCATACTAAATTTACCAGTTTTGAATAAAACTTCAAGCAAAAATATAACATTATTCTAGTCTGAAACAAAACTGCAAAACGAAAAAGTTTTGTCATTATATAGAAATTAATAATTTTAAATCATTACATATTAAGGAGCAACTAAAAAATGTAGCTTATTAACAAACAATAGATTGCTTCGCTAAGGCTCGCGATGATTGCGAGGAGCGGTAGTGACTAAGCAATCTATTTAAAACTCTTAACTATATTTCACTTATTCTCAATTGATTTAAAAGTTGTAATGTCTTATCAATCACATCTTCTTTTCTAACTGTAACAATATCACCTGTCTTCCTTATAAAAATTTCCACATTACCACGAGAAAGAGACTTAGCTCCCACATTTATTCTCAGAGGGTATCCCACAAGGTCAGCATCATTAAATTTAACACCAGCTCTTTCATCCCTATCATCAATCAGCACATCAACACCTTCTTTTAGTAATCTCAAATAAACAGTTTCCGAAAGATTTACAACATCTTCAGAATTTGTATTTATAGGCACCACAACCACCTCAAAAGGAGCAATCTGTACTGGCCAATAAATCCCTTTTTCATCATGGTTTTGTTCAATGGCAGCCGCTGCAGTCCTTCCAATCCCTATCCCATAACACCCCATTACCATTAATTTTTGTTTACCATCTTTATCAAGATAATAAGCATTCATTGCTTCAGAGTATTTTGTACCCAGCTTAAATATATGCCCAACCTCAATCCCCTTCGTAATCTGATATTCACCTTCTCCACATCTCGCACATTTATCACCAGGTACTGCATTTCTGAAATCACCAAAACCATCTATATTAAAATCTCTACCTAAATTTGCGTTTATCAGGTGTTTATCTTTTTCATTAATTCCTAACACAAAATTCTTCATATATTTTATTTCGTAATCAGCATAAATTGGGATTGTTAGCCCTTTTGGACCTGAAAATCCTACAGGACCTCCTGTAATTCTAAGAATCTCATCTTCACTAGCAAATTCTATATACGGTAGATTAAAAAAATTCTTTACTTTTGCTAAGTTTAACTCCCTATCCCCTCTAATAAGAATAGCAAAAAAGCTATCCTCACATTTAACAATAAGAGTTTTAACATGCTTATGAGGTGGAATCCCAAGGTACTCAGCTACATCCACAACTCTTTTTATATCCTTAGTAGTTACAATTTCTGACTTTTTCTCAGGTTCATCAGGGGGTACTCCCTCATCCAGCACAGGTGCTTTTTCAATATTTGCCGCAAAATCACATTTAGTACAACTTATAACAAAATCTTCTCCAGTATCAGCTGTTACCATAAACTCATGAGAAAAAGAACCACCTATTGCTCCCGAATCAGCCTCCACTACTTTATATTTTAAACCACAAGCTTCAAAAATTTTACAGTATGCATCATACATTTTTTGATAACTAGCCTCAGCTCCAGCATCATCCACATCAAAAGAATAGGCATCTTTCATAATAAACTCTCGACCTCTCATTAAACCAAATCTGGGGCGTACTTCATCTCTAAATTTGGTCTGAATCTGATAGAGATTTAAAGGTAATTGTTTATACGATTTTATCTCATTTCTTACTATATCAGTTACTACTTCTTCATGAGTTGGACCTATACAAAAATCTCGATCATGTCTATCTTTTAATCTTAGCAATTCTTTCCCATAAACGTTCCATCTACCACTCTCTATCCAAAGTTCAGCAGGAATAACTGTCGGCATTAAAATTTCGACAGCTCCAGCTTCATTCATATATTTTCTAACAATTTTTTCTACCTTTTTTATAACTTTTAACCCTGCCGGCAAATAATTATAAATACCAGCTGCTACTTTTCTTATCATACCTGCTCTAAGCATATATTTATGGCTTACAACTTCTGCTTCACTTGGGTTTTCCCTTAGTGTCGGTAAAAAATAATGTTTTAATCTCATCAAACCCCCCAATTTTTTATTTTACTTTAACAAACTAATAACAAATTTTCAATTATTAAAACATTTTGTAGTCACCCCATTTTTTGCAAAATCCTAATTCTATAGAGTTTAGGAAAAACATTTTTCGGTTTCAGGTTTCCAAAAAATCGCCATGGATGGCGATTTTTGAGAAACCTGCCTCGGAGCAAAACGGGACGTTTTGCGAGAATGAGAAAAATGTTTTTCCTAAACTAAATAAGTATAACTACCTTAATGAAAAACAATTTACTACAATCTCAAAAAAATGGGGTGACGCCAGTTAAAACAAATCGCAATCTTCATTTTTGATAACGCATATTAACAATATGATGGATAAAAAGATCTCTTAACAAAGAAAACAAACGAATCAAGTTGTTAACTTTATTAAAAACTATTTAGCCTTTTTTAAATCTTGACTGTTATAAAAAAAAAGCGTATATGCGCTAAAAAACCAACCCAAGGAGGTTAACTTGAAGTTAATCGCTAACATCATGAAAATCATTGACAATTTTAACGAATGGTTTGGTAACATTGTAATATGGCTTTCAACATTAATGGTATTAGTGGTTTGCTATGATGTTACCACACGATACCTATTTAACAAAAGTTCTATTGCTGTACAGGAGCTTGAATGGCATCTTTTTGGATTTCTCTTCCTTTTAGGTGCAGCTTACACTTTAAAACATGACAGACATGTAAGAGTTGATGTTATTTACGACAGACTGACTGAACGAAAAAAAGCATTTATCGATATTATCGGCACTATTCTTTTTTTAATACCATTTTCAATGTTAGTCATTTATACATCAAAAAACTTTGTCATTAACTCATTTCTAATTAAAGAAGGTTCTCCAAACCCAGGTGGACTACCTTACAGGTTTATTTTAAAAAGTGCTATCCCTGCAGGTTTTTTTCTTGTCTTGCTTCAAGGGATATCAATGCTTATCCGTAATTTTCTAATACTAATTGGTAAAAAAGAATATCTTGAAGGGAGTCAAAAATGACGGAAGCAATGCCATTAATTCTTTTTATTTCTGTATTTGGACTCTTATTACTAGGTTATCCCGTTGCTTTTACATTAGGTGGAGTTTCTCTATTTTTTGGTTTAGCTACATTCGGCTTGGATTTTTTTAACTTGCTACCTTTAAGGATTTGGGGGCGAATAACCAACGTGGTTTTAATCGCTGTTCCTCTTTTCGTATACATGGGAGTAATGCTTGAAAAATCAGGCTTAGCGGAAGAATTATTGGAAACAATGGCTTTACTTTTCGGTAAATTAAGAGGCGGACTTGCCATTTCAGTAGTAGTAGTTGGAGCTCTACTTGCTGCCTCCACAGGAATAGTAGGTGCCACTGTAGTTACCATGGGTCTCTTAAGTTTACCAACCATGCTAAAAAGAAACTATTCACCTGAACTTGCTACAGGGACAATATCGGCTTCTGGAACTTTAGGGCAAATCATTCCTCCAAGTATAGTACTTGTACTGCTTGGTTCTATTTTAAATGTAGATATAGGTTCTATGTTTATTGGTGCTGTTGTACCAGGTTTGATGCTAGTGATTTTATACATAATTTATATTGCCATCATGGCAATATTTAAACCTGAATCTTGTCCGGCTATGCCAAATGAAGAATTGGAAGCTTTTCATAAAGAAGGTATGTATAAAAAAATAATTACTGCATTTTTAATGCCTTTTGCTTTAATTCTTGCTGTTTTGGGCTCTATTTTTGCTGGAATTGCTTCCCCTACTGAAGCTGCCGCTGTTGGAGCTTTTTTTGCAACCGTCTTAACGGCTTTAAAAAGAAGACTTAATCTCAGTACTTTGAAAGCTGTTATGAAAGAAACTACTTACTTAACATGTATGGTATTTATTCTCCTAGTTGGTGCCACAGCTTTTGGACTTGTTTTTAGAGGTATAGGAGGTGACGAATACATCAGAGAACTTGTTATCAATGCAAACTTAAGTAAAGGTATGTTTACATTTCTTGTCATGTTTGTCGTATTTATTGCAGGATTTTTCATAGATTTTATTGAAATTACATTCATTTTAGTCCCTGTAGTTGCACCAATCTTTGAACATTTTGGAGTAAACCTTCTTTGGCTTGGTATCCTTTTTGCGGTAAATTTACAAACATCTTTTTTAACCCCACCATTCGGGTTTTCATTATTCTATCTCAAAGGTGTAGCACCACCCGAAGTGACGACAATGCATATTTATAAAGGTATCATCCCTTATATTATTATTCAGTTAATAGTTTTAGCAACAGTTGCATTTTGGCCAGAAAGTGTCCTTTGGCTTCCCAATATTATCAGTTATTAAATGAGGCTTTCGCCTCATTTTTTATTCATTATTACAATAAGCTTCTTTAACCCAAATAAACCCTAATAATCCTTGATTTTATCTTAACATTGTTTTATTATTGCTAAAATTTATCAAGCATACATTCAACTGAGGTTTAAGAAATGGATATTAAAATAGAAAAAATAAAACCAATAGGAAAAATCATTTTTAAAAACAACCCTTATTTAACAACTGATAATCTTAAAGATTTATACCAAATAATAAGCGAACTAGAAGATGATATTAATATCGATGTCATTGCTTTTAGCAGTGACATAAATTCTTTTTGTGAAGGTGTTAGTATAGAAGAATTAATAAATTATAATGAAGCTGAATCAAAAATTTTTTCCTTTTTAGGTCAAAGATTAATCAAACGTATGAGAAATTTAAAAAAGATTATTGTTTCCCTTATAGATGGTAATGTCTTAGGTGCCGGTTTTGAGTTAGTTTTAGCTTCAGATGTTATTTTTGCTACAAAAAGAAGTCTGTTTGGTTTCCCAGAAACAAATTATGGTATTATACCAGGATTTGGTGGAACGCAACTTATGTCTCGCAAAATTTATGAAACATTTACTAAATATCTTGTTTTTACAGGAGAAAAAGTAACCGCTAAAAACCTTTATGAAAAAGGCATAATTACAAAATTGTTTGATAACAAAGATGAAATGATAAAGTCTTTTGATGAATTTGTTGAAAAATTAAAGGAAAGAAGTGTTTTCGCAATAGGTCTAGCCAAAGAAGTAATTAACAATGGTATAGAAATAGATATTGATAAAGCACTATTATTGGAGCAAAATGCATTTACAGTAGCTTTTGCCAGCAATGATAAAAAAGAAGGGATGAGTGCTTTTATAGAAAAAAGAAAACCAAACTTTACTGACAGATGGGAAGAATTTAAAAAACTTTAGGGAGGATGTAGATGGGTAAAATAAGAATCTTAATAGCAAAGCCTGGACTTGATGGTCATGACAGAGGAGCAAAAGTTGTGGCAAGAGCATTAAGGGATGCTGGATTCGAAGTAATCTACACAGGCCTCAGACAAACACCTGAAGCAATTGTAAACACTGCTATTCAGGAAGATGTGGATGCCATAGGAATAAGTATCCTTTCAGGAGCACATAATACTGTTTTTCCAAAAATTATCCAACTTCTCAAAGAAAAAGGAGCCGATGATATTATAGTGTTTGGCGGTGGAGTTATACCTGAAGATGATATCCCATTTCTTTTATCAAAAGGAGTAAAAAGAATCTTTACACCAGGAACCCCAACATCAGAAATTATCAATTTTATAAAAGAAACAATAAATCCAAAAGATGCTGCATGATACAGTTAGAACTTAACGGTGAAATTGCTTATTTAACATTAAAACCCGAAAAACAGTTTAATATTTTAAATTCTTACACTTTAAAAGAGTTAATAGAAAATATTAAGAAACTCTTTGACACACCAGCTAAAATACTGAGAATTTTTGGAGAAGGTGGATCTTTTGCTGTTGGTGCAAATATTAAAACCATGCTTTCATATTCGGGTTACGATGCTAAAGGTTTTTCAATACTTGGGAATCGATTATTCAATCTCATGCAAGAGCTACCGCAGGTAGTTATAGCAGAAATCGATGGTTTTTGTATGGGTGGAGGAATGGATTTTGCTGCAGCATCTGATTTTAGATTTGCTACCAAAAAAAGTAAATTTGCACATCCAGGTTCTAAACTAGGTATTATTACCGGTTTTGGCGGCACCCAGAGAATACCTAGAGTTATGAAACACAATCATTACCAACAACTTTTTTTACTTGGTGATATATTTTACGCTGATTTTTTAAAAAATGGTGGTTTTCTTTTAGAATTGTTTGAAACACAAGAAGAAATGAGAAACTATGTAACTCTATTTTGTGAAAAAATAATCAATAAAAACAGGTTACATATTTACTACTTAAAACAAATGATCAACAAAATGAGGTAAAAATGCTTTATCAAAAAGTATTAAATGGAGACAAACGCAGTCTCGCACGGCTAATGAGATTTGTAGATGATAGAGTCATTGGTTATGAAAAAGAAATGAAACAAATCCTGCCAAAATGTGGTAAAGCCCATTTTATAGGAATAACAGGCTCTCCAGGGGCTGGAAAATCTACTCTTACTAATGAACTTATTAAACACTATAGAAAACTAGGAAAAAGGGTTGGTGTTGTTGCTATTGATCCCACAAGTCCGTTTTCAGAAGGTGCAATTCTAGGAGACAGGATAAGAATGGCCGAGCACTCACAAGATGATGGTGTTTTTATAAGAAGTGTTGCCACAAGAGGTCACCTAGGTGGACTTTCTAGCTCTGCTGTAGAAATCGCCTTGCTTCTTGATGCTGCTGGTTATGATATAATAATTATTGAAACGGTAGGAGTAGGCCAAGACGAAGTAGAAATTTCTACAGTCTCAGATACTTGTATAGTAGTAACAGTCCCTGGACTTGGTGATGATATTCAAGCAATCAAAGCAGGTATTTTAGAAATTGCAGATATATTTGTTGTAAATAAAGCTGACAAAGATGAAGCTAACAGAACTGCGAGAGACTTGGAAATAATGCTTGAGTTATCCCAAAAAAAAGACTGGATCCCTCCCATTATTAAGACTATAGCCACAAAAGGTGAAGGGATCTTCGAATTAGTTGAAAATATTGAGAATCATAAAGCTAAATTTAAACCTAAACACTCCGAAAGACTTTTTTTTGTCGCAAAACAATATTTAATAGAAAAAATCGAAAAAAAAATCTTTTCTTACGATAAAATCATAGATAAATTAAATATTAATGGAGACCCATACTCTCTTGTAGAAAAGATTTTTGATTCTTTAACTTATGAAATTGACTTTACAGATTAAATTCTAATGAATACAAAAATGCAAAATTAGGAGGATATAATGGCACACAATATGGAAAATTATGACGAAACAGTAAAAAATTTCAGACTGGATGTCCCTATTTACTATAATTTTGGATTTGATGTTATCGATAAATGGGCAGAAGATAGAAGTAAACTTGCATTAATTTGGGTAGATACAGATGGAGATACTCATCAAAAATATACATTTTTTGATCTAAAAAAGATGTCTAATAAGTTTGCAAATGTTTTAATTTCAAAGGGATTTAGAAAAGGAGATAAACTTTACGTAATGGTACCTAGGATACCTGACTGGTATTCCATAATGCTAGGTTGTTTCAAATTAGGTGTAATACCTATGCCTGCTCCTAAAATTTTACAACCAAAAGATATTAAATATAGAATTGATGCGGCTGAAGCAAAAGGTGCAATTGTTCATATTGAAAGTATTGAAAAATTTGATCAGTTAGAACTACCTTCTCTTACAGAGAAAATAGTTGTTGGTGGAAAACATGATGGGTGGAATAATTTTGAAGAACTTATGTCAAAAGCTTCTTATAAATTGTCCCGTGAAGATGTTGAACCTACTAAAAGTACTGATCCAATGATTATATATTTTACAAGTGGAACCACTAAATTTCCAAAAATGGTTATGCATGAGCATTCTTACGCTCTGGCCCATCTAATTACTGCAAAATTTTGGCAGGATCTTACTCCAAAGGACCTCCACTGGACATTAAGTGATACAGGTTGGGGAAAAGCAGTTTGGGGAAAAATGTTTGGACAGTGGATCATTGGTACTACTGTACTAATGCATAATGCAGCTGATAAGTTTGATCCAGAAAAACACCTTTACATAATGGAGAAATATGGTGTAACAACATTTTGTGCACCACCTACAGCCTACAGAATGCTAATTTTGCAAGATTTAAAAAAGTACGACTTTTCCGCATTAAGACATTCTATTAGTGCCGGTGAACCCTTAAATCCAGAAGTTATTAGAATTTGGAAAGAGTATACAGGCACAATAATTTATGATGGTTATGGTCAAACTGAAACAGTAAATACCATAGCCAATTTTCCCTGCTTAAAAATAAAACCAGGATCAATGGGCAAACCTACTCCTGGTTTTCACGTGGATGTAGTAGATGATGATGGAAGTCCCTTACCAACTGGCGAAGTGGGACACATAGCAATTAAAGTAAAACCTAAACATCCCATCGGGGTATTTAAAGGTTACTATAAAAATGAAGAAGCTACAAAAGAAGCTTTTCGAGGAGACTGGTATTTTACTGGAGATAAGGCTTATAAAGATGAAGATGGTTATTTTTGGTTCGTAGGAAGAGCCGATGATGTTATTAAAGCCAGTGGCTACAGAATTGGTCCTTTTGAAGTAGAAAGTGCACTTCAAAGTCACCCTGCTGTAGCAGAAAGTGCTGTAGTAGGTTCACCAGATAAAATACGTGGTACTATAGTTAAAGCTTTTATTGTTTTAAAATCTGGAATTGAACCTAGCGATAATTTGATAAAAGAGTTACAAGAACATGTAAAAAAAGAAACTGCCCCTTATAAATATCCTCGTGAAATAGAATTTGTAAAAGAACTTCCTAAAACAGTTAGTGGCAAAATCAGAAGAGTTGAACTCAGAAAAATGGAAGAAGAAAAAAAATTAGGTAAAAATCAATGACAAAAGTGGATATTATTTTCACCTTTTTGAACTATAACATTTTCATTAGTTCAATAGGGGAATTATCTACATATTACATTTTTCAGAAATTAATTTATAAAGCCTTATTAAAAAAACTATGTAAATCTTTTGAATGTAACCTGGAGTTTAGCACTGATATACAAACTATGAATGAATATGAAATTCATTATCGCAAAAAATTATTAAAAACATACAATGACAAATAAAGACAAAATTTTTGTAAAATTAAATAAAGAAAATCTACTTTATTTTTCAGATATAAACCGGCTCCCATATTATGAAAAGGAAAATATATATTCTTTTTTTATTCCAGAAAAACTTTATACGATACTTGGTATAAAAAATTTTTACGAATTAAAAAAGAAATATTATTTTAGGTTGTTTTGTGAGCCAGGTACAGATTTTGTAAAAATAGAAATAAAAATTAATAAAGAACAAAAAGACTGGATTTTCCTCCTTGAACTAGCTGATACTATTTATTACCAGTTGGAACTATCCTTAATAGTTATTGGTGATCCAAACGCCCCTTTCTTTGATGTTTACCATGATAGATTTGGTCATAGAAATTACTTCGCTACAGCTAAAAGAAATATTGAAGAAGAATCAAAGGCTATATTGGCCGGTTTATACCCTCATCAATCAAGAAAAGGTTTAAATCTTTTTGATAATTTACTAGATAAGCTAGAAATTTTTTGCAAAAATACTGAAAAACACCTTATTGAAACAGATCCTCTTGGTTATGCAAGTGCTATATTTTATGAAAAAAAGGGGTTTGGGTATATCAATGGAAAAAAACTTATGCTTAAAATAGACAAGGAATTTTATCCTAAAGGTCTATTATATAGGAAATTAGATAACTCCAATATATTTAGAAAACAAGAATATTGGGATAACGTTTGGGGAAGAAGCTGGGCAATACACGACGGTGTATTAAAAGAAGCTTTAGGGGTTGAATTTAATCATATAAAAATGTATAAACCAATAGGTAAGAAACTGAAAGTAAACACTTTTTTAACACAAGGAGTAAATAATGAAAATCGTTTGTAGGAAAAAAACAGCATTAGGAAGCAAAAAAGAAGCAATACTTATTCCTGTTTTTAGAAATATTGATACCTTAAAACCACTAACAGGTAAAAAATTAGATGAAGAAATTAAGAAAATTTTAAATTCTGACTTTTTCAACTTTGAAGAAAGAGAAATTAAAAGCTTTTATCTTGAAATCAACAAAAAACTTAAAAAAATCTATATTATGAACATCCCAAAAGAAATTGAAGAATATAGAGAATATATGAAACTTGGTAATAAAATTGCGGAAACTCTTAAAAAAGATAAAATATTTACTTTTTCAATGCTCGCTTTTGAAGATCTTTATTCTGAAAGAAAAGATTTTAATTATACCAAGTCATTTATAGAAGGTATATATTTTGGACTTTATGAATTTGATAAATATAAAAGCAACAGTAATGACTATGAACTTGAAGAAATTGAGATTATAACAAATAGTAATAAAACAAAAAAAATTTTCGACAAAGATCTTCCATTATTAGATATTATTTTTAAAAATATATATTTAGTAAAAGATCTTGTAAATACTCCACACTCAGATCTAAATCCTAAAAAATTTGCTCAAATTATAAAAAAATTTGAAACTGACAGATTAAAAATAACAGTCCTCAATTATGAAGATCTAATCAAAGAAGGATTCAATCTTATCATAGCTGTGGGTAAAGGTGGGGCAAACAAACCATGTCTTGTAAAAATTGAATATAAAGGTCGCCCTGAAAGTAAGGATAATATTGCTCTTGTTGGCAAAGGTGTCACTTTCGACTCTGGTGGAATGAATTTAAAGCCAACTGGTCATATTGAAAACATGAAAACAGATATGGCGGGTGCTGCCACAGTTTTCGGAATTGTTAAAACATTACATGATCTGAACGAAAAAATAAATGTATATTGTTATCTACCTCTTGTGGAAAATATAATAAGTAATAATTCTTACAAGCCTGGAGATATAATAAAATCAAAGTCCGGAAAAACCGTTGAAATATTAAACACTGATGCCGAAGGAAGATTAATTTTGGCTGATGCCCTTTATGAAGCAACACAAACTGATCCTGATTTAATAATTGATATGGCTACCCTCACTGGGGCATGTGTTGTAGCATTAGGATCTTATTGTGCAGGTTTATTTTCAAACAGACGTTTTTTAGCCAAAAATATCTTAGATATTTCTTATGACTTAGCTGAAGATATTTGGGAATTGCCTCTTTTTGAAGATTACGAAAAAAGAATAAAAGGGGATGTATCAGATCTCATCAATATTGCAAAAAAAAGAGGAGAAGCTGGTTCTATTATTGCTGCTCTTTTCCTTCAACAATTTGTTGATAATTATCCGTGGATACATTTAGATATTGCTGGACCAGCATATATCGATGATAAACATCATATTTTCGGTAAAGGAGCTACAGGGTTTGGTTTAAGACTTGTATATCAGTTTATAAAAAAGCATTATATAGTACAGTAAGATATACAAACACGACATTGCAAACGCCAATAAAAAATCTATTGTTTATCATAAAGTTACACTGCTGAATTATATATTTATCAATGATAGTAAGAGGTTATCGTTACTATTTCACAATTGTAGGGTATTTTTCCATTTAGTGCATCTATTACTTTTTGCTCCTCAGCAATTACTGTCTCAATTTTACCTCTTGTCTCAGGATTTTTTGGTGAAAATAAATGACAACAATCAACACCATCCATTATTGAAATTTCATAAGTTTTTATTTTTTTTGCAATACCCTCAATTTCATCTTTATCAAATCCAATCAAAGGTCTCAACACAGGCAATTTCACAACCTCATTAATGCACATAATATTTTCTAATGTCTGACTTGCTACCTGCCCCAAAGCATCTCCTGTAACGATTCCCTTTGCATCGTTTTGAATTGCTATTTCCTCTGCAATCTTTAGCATAAACCTTCTAGATAAAATTGTCGTAAATTTATCATGAGCAAACTTCTTTATAGCTACCTGAATATCTGTAAAATTTACTAAATGAAGACTTATCTCTTTATCAGCGTAATAGCTCAAACTCCTAACTATATTTTTAATTTTTTCTATAAGAGTAGCTCCAGTATATGGTGGTGTATGAAAATGAACAGGAATAATTTCGCACCCTCTTTTCATCATCATCCATGTTGCAACAGGAGAATCAATCCCTCCTGATAACAGAGTAACCACTTTTCCTGATGAAGCATAAGGTAGCCCTTTTGAACAATTAAACAGTTTCTTCATCACAAAAGCAAAATCTTTGTGAATCTCTATAATCAACTCAGCATCTGGTCTATGAACATTAACATTTAATTTTGGAAAAATTTCCAAAATTTTACTTCCTATAATCTGATTAAGCTCCATAGAGTTTAATTTAAAGGATTTATCAGTCCTCTTCGATTTTATTTTAAATGAGTTATCTTGCTCAGATATTAACTTTGATGCTGCTTCAACTAAATTTTCTATCTCTTTCTCCGTTTTATACCCTAAAAATACTGATTGCAAACCAAAAACATTTCTAAACCTATCAACTGCTCTATTCAGTTTTTCTTCATTATTAACTTCAATATAAAATCGACCTCTCAAGAATCTTGTTTTCCCAAGTAAATAAAAATCAGCAATCTTTTTAATATGAAAAAAGACTTTCTCTTCAAAATATTTTCTATTCTTTTTTTTCAATGAAATTTCTGAATAATTAAAAACAAGTACCTTTTTCATAATGCAAGCTTTTCCACCCCTTCTTTTACCTCATGACAAAAATGTTCAATATCTTCTAATCTAGTATCAGGATGCAACGAAACCCTTATAGACGAATTTACAACAATATCAGAGAACCCCATAGTCTTCAAAACGGATGATGATTTCCCTTTGTTACAAGCTGAACCACTTGATACAAAAATACCCTTACTTGAAAGATAATTAATGAGTACCTCTGAAGGAATCCTCCCTGTTGAAAAATTAAAAATATAAGGAATAGATTCTTCAGGAGAATTTATTAGAAATCCATTTTCTTTGCAAAAATGGACGAGTATTTCTTTCAGTTTCATTAAATATCCCCAATTTTCCATATACTTTTTTCTGCTTATAACTGCTGCTTCAGCAAGAGAGTAAGCTCCAATAATATTCTCAGTACCGCTTCTAATACCAAACTCATGCCCCCCACCTTCTATAACAGAATGCAATTTTTCCTTATTTTTAACATACAGACCTGCACAACCCCTTAATCCTCCAATTTTATGCCCACTAAATGTGGCAAAATCCACGTTTTCAAGATTTATTTCTAACTTACCAAACCATTGAACTATATCAGTCATAACCAAAATGTCTTTATCATATTTTTTAATTTGCTCAGCTATCCTTTCAATAGGATTTAATGCTCCAGTTTCGTTGTTAACCCCCATTATACAAACAAGCTTTGTATTATTATCAATAAGATTTAAAACATCATCTTCTTTTACAACACCTATTTTATTATTAATTATGGCAATTTTCACTCCATACTTCTTCAATGTTTCAAACTGAGCTGTAATAGATTTATGCTCTAATGCCCATACAACAATTTTTTGTCTGTCCTTATAATTAAGTCCTTTTAAAACCAAATTATTTGATTCTGTAGCAGATGCCGTAAAAACAATCGAATCTTTTTTTACTTTCAAAACATCAGCCACACGCTCCCTTTGCATTTCATAAAATTTCTGAGCTTGAATCGCAGGATAATATTTGGACGATGGATTATAAAAATACTTTTTGTACATCTCTTCAATATTTTTTAGAATAGTATCATACACAGGTGATGTAGCTGCAAAGTCAAGATAAATCATGGTAAAAATTTAAATCTTTTTATAGGTTTCAACGCTTTTGTTATTGGTAATCTACCTTCAAGATTTTTATATTCCTCTTTTGTAATAATAGTTTTCTCCACTACTTTACCATTATTATCGAAAAGATACAGCTCATACTTATCCACTGTACGATTATTATAACTTATCAATAACATTATAATCACAATTACTATAAAAGCTGCATACCAATATTTTAAATATTCTCCACCAAAATATTTATTAAACTTTTTCATAAATTTTTACACACCTCTACAAATGTATCATAAATTGCAACGCCATTATCACTATCAGTGGGTATTGATTTTGTCAAGGTATTAACAATAAAATTATCTAATTTTCTATTTTTGTAAGTCATTATAACACCACTACACACTTTACTATCTATCTTAACCTTTACATGAATATATCCACATTCATTTTTTAAAGTCACAGTTTCACCATCTAAAATTTTAAGAGCATCTGCATCTTTTGGATTTATAAAAACGAACTTCTCCTTTTTATAATCTTCAGACAATTGAGAATTGAGATAAAAATAATTTGACAAGGTTAAAAGTCTAAACTTCCCTTTTTCTACGTAGGGAGAAATAATCGGAATATTTCGTTGTTTGTAAACTCTTTTTACAATTTTTTCTTTTAAAAGAATTTCATCAATATTCTTAAAATCAATCGAAAACTTACAATGCTCTGCAAGATTTTTTACAACATCCAAATCATTGGGCAAATCCACAATCATTTCCTTTCTAATATTATCAATATTGAAGAAATAACTCCCCATAGCATCTGGTTGTGCAAACATTCCACCTACTTTTATAAAATAGTCAGCATATTTTGTTGTTTCTGTAAAATTCGTATCCACCACAACTACTTTTTTATTTAAAAACTCTTGCTGCCACACACCAGATTCTGGGTATGTAATGATTGGATTTGCCGCCACAATAACAAAAACATCAAAAAAACTCTTCTTTAAATAATTTGGAATCTCATAAATTTTTACCTTTTTCTTTTTATCAGCTTTCGGTTTTTCAAAATTGATCTTTGATGGTCTACCAAAATATAGATATCTTTCATTACTAGTTTCTACTGCCAGTCTATTAATCCAGTTAACTATATTTTTTCCATTTGAATAACGCTGTAACCCAAACCCTGTTATTATCCCAACCTTTTTCTCACAAAACAACGATAACAAATATTCAAAATCGATTTGAGACACTCCACAATAGTGAAATAAACGATTAGTATTCAGAGTTCCATTATATTTCAAACTATCCAAGATTGAAGCAGCTAAAATCCCATCAGTGCCAGGATTTATTCTAATATATTTATCTGCAATTTTAGCAGTTTCCGTATAAATAGGGTCAATATATATAATCTCTTTTCCATTTTTTTTTAACTGTTTCAAAAAAGCATACAGGTGAGGACTTACCACTTTGCAATTCTTACCAAAAAGTAATATAATATCCACTTCTCTTAAGTTTTCATGAGCTGGATTTACAACACAACCAAAATCATCTTCATGAGCAGAAAGCCCTGTTTCGTCACAAAGACTCCCTTCAACAAAATATAAATTCTTAAAATTTTCAAAAAGTAAATCATAATACCCCATGAACAACCCAAGGCTTCCACTACCTCTTAAGTAAAGTATATTTTTATTCTTGTTCTCTAATAAAAAACTTGCAACTTCTTTACATACATCATCAAAACTCTTACCCACTTTTATTCCCGCCTCTAGAACAAAGGAGTAATCACCTGTTAGCACTTCCCTTTCATAAAATCTTTTTAGTTTTTTACAGACAAACGGAATTGTAATATTCAACTTATCCACATAGTTAAAATTTAATTTATTATCTACCTCAAATGGACAGCAGTCTGGACAGTCTTTTGAGCAAAAATAACCTTTTCTTTTCATAAAATGAAATTACACATTTTTTATCTATGAGTAAAGTTTTTAATTATATATATTGAAAATTTTTTAAAATTATTCTAATAATTATTTTTAGGAGGAAAATATGAAAAGAATTATAATTTTAATACTTTTTGCTTTTTTAGTATTTTTTGGTTGTAATCAAAATACTAAACAAACAACTTCAACCTCAGAAGAAATCACTGAACTCAAAAATATAAATGTGGCAGAATTCAAAAAACTTAAAGAGCAGTATAAAGATAAAGTGATTCTTATAAACTTCTTTGCTTCTTGGTGTCCTCCTTGCAGACAGGAAACCCCGGGGTTCATCAAAGTTTATAATAAATTAAAAGATACCGGTTTTGTAATATTAGGTTTTTCCATTGACGACAAGATTTCTGATGCAATCAAATTTGTTAATGAACAAGGTATTACCTATCCAGTTTACCATGCTGACCGCTCACTTGAATCCTATTTTAATATCAACACAATACCCACCAGTATCTTTTATCTAAAAGGAGGAAAACTATATAACCTCCATGTTGGATTTATCGATGAAAAAACTCTTGAAAAATATGTAAAAGAATTATTAACAAAATAATTGATTTTTACATAAAAAATATAAGAATGAACTTTTTATAAATTTTAAGAGTATCATTATGAAATATCCGCAACCGTTAATGATGTATCCTTGATATGCCTTAATGTTTTTAGGCGTTTATAAAGCCCATCAACATCATCACTCTTCCCTTTTACAATTATAACTTCAAAACAGTTATCATTATCTAGATGTATATGCTGAGATGAAATAATGATATCATGATATTCATGTTGTATATCTAAAAGTGTATTAACCGTATCCTTTTCATGGTGATTATAAAGTATTGATATAATCCCTGCAATTTTTTCCCCGTGTTGCCATTTACTTTGAATAATATATTTTTTTATTAAATCATAAATCGCCTTCGATCTAGTCTCATAACCTTCTTTTTTTATTGCATTATCAAATTGATGAGCTATTTCTTTCGGAAGTGATACCCCAAATCTTACTACACCCATAAATGCTCCTTTATATAAATTGTATTTTATTATATTTAATATATAATCATATAGGAGGTTGCAACATGAAAAAAAAATTTAAAACAATTTTAATTTTAGTAGCAATACAGTTAACAGTATCAGTTTATGGTTACTGTATAAAAATCGCCACACCTATTTTCCCTATTTATGATATTGTTACTCAAATTGCAGGGGTAAATTCTGATATAATATACATTATCAAACCAGGCGAAAATCCACACCATTTTGAACCGACCATTGAAACAGCTAAAAAATTGTATAATACAGACATTTATTTCGGCATAGATAAAAGATTTGATGGATGGATTATTAAGTTTATGCAAAATAATAAAATAATTTTTTTAAATGACTTTATAAAATCTGATAACCCGCATATTTGGCTCTCTTTTAAAAATATTTCAATAATCTCAGATATTATTGTTAATTCGCTCTGTAATTTAAATAAATCTAAATGTAATATTTACAAAACAAACTCAAACAAATTAAAAAACAGATTATTAAGTTTAAAAAACAAATTTAACTTTCAAAATATTAATGTTATTGAATGTCATCCTGCATGGACAAAACTGTTAAATGAAATAAATATTAATTCTATCGGTTACATAAAAAAAGGGAGCAAACACGAACCAAGCATAAAATCCCTTTCAACACTCCTGAAAAATGCAAAGAAAAAACATGTAAGATTTATAATATGCTCCACCAATGATAAAAGCAAAATAAATGCTACAGTTGCTAATATCTTAAATGCAAAAAAAATATTACTTGAACCTATAGGAGGATATCCACCTTATAATTCCATAATTTCACTTTACAATATAAATCTACAAAAACTTTATAAAAGTGTCTATGGAAAATAATCTGGTTATAGAGATAAAAAATCTAAACGTTTTAATAAGCAATAAGCATATACTTCAAAACATAAACCTTACTCTTAAAGAAAAAGAGATTATGGCCGTTGTGGGACCTAACGGCGGAGGTAAAACAACATTGTTAAAAACTATATTAGGCTTCTATAAGCCATCATCAGGAACAATAAAAATTATGGGAAAACAGTTTAATAGAATTCCTAAAGGTATGATAGGGTATCTCCCACAAAAAGATTTGATTAATTACAATTTTCCAATATTGGTTTATGATGTTGTATTAATGGGTAGAAAAATACTTAAAAGATTTTTAGAAAAAACAACTGCTAAAGATAAAGAAATATGTTTAGATTCTTTAAATAAAGTCGGTATGACCAACTATGCATATAAACCATTTAACAAACTTTCTGGAGGACAAAAACAAAGGGTATTAATTGCAAGACTTTTGGCCATGAAACCAAAAATTTTATTATTCGATGAACCTGCTACTGGTTTAGATGTAGTTGGACAAGAAGATTTCTATGAATTAATAAATAAACTTAAAAAAGAAGAAAATATTTCCATTCTCATGGTAACTCATGATATTGGTGTTATTTCAAATTATGTAGATATGATAGCATGTTTGAATAAAACAATACATTACCATGGCCCACCTCAAAATGAAATACAAATTGAAATATTAGAAAAACTTTTTGGGAAAAATATACAATTTATCATTCATGACCATCACTGCATTACATGTAAAGGTGTTAATGATGATTGATATTTTCACATTAGACTTAATACGATACTCTTTTTTCACTGGCTTAATACTCAGTTTTTTATGTGGTTTTTTATCGTTTTTTGTTATTGAAAAAAAACTCTCTTTTCTAACAGTAGCAATTTCCCATTCAGCATTTGGAGCATTAGCTTTAGCATTGCTAGTAAACTATAATAGTAATATTTTGCTGTATGTTTTTTGTTTTACTGTGGCTTTTGCCGTATATGAACTTAAAAAAAGAACAATTATAGATTTTGAAACCATTTTAGGAATATTCTTTGCATTTACCATGGCATTGGGCATAATTTTTCTAAAATTTAGCGATAATGGAGCTTTTGATTTAAATGCCATTTTATTCGGAAGCGTTATCTCATCAACAAAATCAGATTTATTAAAAGCAATTTTTGTAAGCTTACTAATTTTTACAGTTTATTCATTATTTTTCAAAGATATAATTTTTACACTGTTTGATGAAGATGTAGCAAAAGTTTCAGGAATAAACACAAATTTTATCAATTATATAATATTGTTTAGTATCACATTAGCTATAGTAATTGGTATTAAAATTATAGGAATTATCTTACTAACCGCTTTTATGACTATACCAGCTAGCATTGCTTTAAGCTTCACTAACAGTTATAGAGTAACTATTTTAGTATCAACTATACTTTCTTTATTCATTTTTAGCATCTCATTTTTTATCGCATATTTTTACGATTTGCCGCCAGGTGCCACTACAGTTGTTATTGGAACAATTATTTTTACATTAATAAATATCATAAAATTAAACTAAGGCGTAATAATAAAAACATCTTAATATTTATATATTCAAATATTTGTCAATATTGTTTTTTTTATTGACCAAGTTTTGAACATTTGATAATCTTATATTAGATTTTATTAAAAAGGAGGTGTTTTATGAAAAAGAATATTTTGATTTTTTTTTTAGCACTGATTGTAGCTTTTAGTTTATTTTTTACAGGATGTGCAAAACAAGCACAAAAACCCGAAATAACTAAAACTCCCAAAAAATCTGTAGCAGAGCAAGTTAAAGAAGCTGGATTTGATATAGTTGATTACAGCTACGTAAAAAAATTGGTGGGAAATGGTTTAAGAAAATTTAACAAAGTAGTTATAATTGACGCTAGGCCAGAAAGAAAATACGATGCTGGGCATATCCCTGGTGCTATCAACATTCCAGATACTAAGTTCAATCAATATATGAAACAATTAAAAAAATTAAATATCACAAACAACACTCTGATTATTACATATTGTGGTGGTTTTAATTGTGTTAAAAGTTTCCATAATGCAACTTATTTAAAAGAAAAGGGGTACAAAAACATTAAGGTTTATCTTGCTGGTATGCCAGATTGGTCCAAAAAATCTTACGCAGAAATCACTCATAGATATGCAAAAAAATTGCACGACAAAGGAGTTATATTTGTAGATGCAAGACCAAATAGGAAATGGAAAAAAGGAACAATTCCAGGTGCAATAAATATCCCTGATACAAAACTTATGAGAACTCCTGAAAAATATTTAAATCTTTTACCCGCAGATAAAAACGTTAAAATTGTGGTTTTCTGTGGAGGATATAAGTGCGTTAAATCTCATAATGTAGGTAGACTATTAAAAGAAAAATTTGGATATAAAAAGGTTTACGTTTATGCTGGTGGCATGCCAGAATGGAAGAAGCTTGGCTATCCTATAGTAAAACCTGGCACTAAATTTTCAAGAATAAAAAAAACAACCACAGCCACTGTTACCACAATTAAGCCTGGCCCAGACGAAGGTACCGTAGATATAGAGTTTTTCAAAACTTTAATCGATGATAGACCATCAAATATACATATTGTTGATGTAAGATCACCTGATGAGTTTGAAGAGGGGCATGTAAAAGGTGCTATTAATATCCCGGTGAATGATATGTATAAAAAAGGGTGTGATTATGTAATCAACCAATTACCAAAAGATGGCTATATCATTTTTATGTGCTCTTCTGGCGGCAGAGCAGGAGAAATGTATTTCGGACTTATGGAAGATTGCAATTTCAAAGAAATGAACAGATTATTTTTTCTTGATGCCCATGTTGATTACTCAGGAGGCAAATGTAAAATTACAGAATAATCACTATCAAATTGTTAGTTAGCACCCTTTCTTTTGATAATTAAATAAAAAAGCCCCTTTTATTACAGGGGCTTTTTTTTCAAATTAGAATCCTCCATGACCCTCGCCATGACCACCACCATCATCATGACCTCCATCATTGGCGCTACCCATCCCTTCAGATGAACTATCACTCATACCAGGACCTCCCACATCATCTACATCATGTCCTACATCACCACCCCTGGCTCCATGTTCCAAATTCTCACTCATTTGCTCAGCTATATCCTCAGGCTCTCCCATTCTTGCTTGCTCCATAAAGGCTTCTCTCATCTCTTTCATTTCTTGAGCTGTAAATTCATGCTTCATAGCATTTTCTATCACATTTTTAGCTTCATCAGAATCTACCCCATGTCTAGCCATTTCTTTAGCCATTTCAGTAACCTCGATAGCATAATCTTCATTTTCTTTTACTTTTTCCATTCTCTGTTCTAATGCCTCAATTACATCATCTATATGATCTTTTTTCATACCAGCAGCCATTGCATCTACTATATTTTTAGCTAATTTTGCACGTACTTGTTGATTAACTTTTAGACGCTCAATCTTATGATATGCATAAGTATATCTATTTTTTACCTTATTCAAAGCTTGATAAATCTTCTCCGTCTCAATATTCTTCGCTAACCCCTCATTTACTTTTGATACCATTGGTCCCACAGGTAATCCCTGTCTCTTTGCCTCCAAAACTGCATCAATTACCTTTGCAGCATATTTTGTTTGAACCCTATACTGAAACATATTTTTTACCATATTTAAAGCATCTTCTGATTTAATTCCTGCTGCCAACATTTCTTCTACTTTTGCTTTTAACTGAACTGGAGTTTGTTTCAACAATTCATCTTCAGTAACTGCAAAACTAACAACTGCAAACATCAACACTAACATTAGACTTAAAAATACCTTTCTCATCACCAAACCTCCTTGATACCGTTTTCATCCATATAACGATTGAGGGGTCAAAAAGGTTACTGATAATTTCTAAAAATACAATTTTCTCCACCAAAATCATCTTTTTCTCTTAACTCACAATCGGGAATATATAACCTACCATCAACTTTATAAAAATATTTTATCTCTTTTGAAGCTGGTTGTTTAATCTTTGCTACCCAAATATCATTTTTTATTTTTTTTGCTTCATGTTTTTTAAAATTATCTATATCAACATATAATTCTACATTCTTAAATGCATTATCTCTTAAATAAAATATAAGATCATTGTCCTTTTTTTTCACATAATGAGCAGCACAAGATATAAATGAATATGACAATAATACAATTAACATTTTTTTCATCACACTTCCTCCTTTAATTCTAAAATAGAATTTACATTTCCAAAATCATCTTTTTCTCTAGCTATAATTGTGGGATCTGGTGTAGTGTATTTATCATCAATTACAAAACTATATTTATATTCTCCAGGTTTTAATTTCAATGAAACCTCAAAATATCCTGTATCATCAATTCGTTTCATCTTAATTCTCTGCCAGTTTGAAAAAGTCCCGGTAATTTCAACCTTTTTTGCATCTGGTTTATAAATGACAAATCTATATTCTTTTACCATTTCATTTGGTTTCAATGCAATAGAATTAGATGAATTTTGAAAATTCAATACCGCAAAAACTATTAATATCGATGCAACAGCAGACATTATTGCCGGAACAAATCTAAAACTCACTTTTCTCTTTTGTTTAAAATTAACTTCTCTTTCAGGCTCAATATTATCACGCAATAAATACTCCTGACCAATAAATCCTAATACCTCTTCACCAAATGTTGTATCTCTCATAACCTCTTTAATAAAGATTTCTTTTTCCTTTAAAGTAAGTTCATCATCAATATATTTACTTATTAAAAACTCTCTCATTTTAAACCTCCTTTTAGGATTTGCCTAAGTTTCTGCCTTGCTCTATGTATTTTCACTTTAATATTTGCCACAGTTAAGCCTGTGATTTCACTTATCTCCTTGTAACTCAAATTATCCGAAACCTTTAAAGACAGTATCTGTCTTTCTTCAAGTGGTAATTTCTGCATTGCTTTAAGCAGATTTTTATAATCTTCTTTTGCAATTAAAGATTCTTCTACATCAGTTATAGATAGAGTCACTTCTACATTCAGTTCGCTGTTTTTCTTGGATTTTCTGTAAAAATCAATATACAAATTGTAGGCTATTTTATACAATAAGCTTTTATTATAAACTTTATAGTTTTCATAAATTTTTATATAAGTATCCTGCATAAGATCAGATGCCAAATCATAATCACCGGTAAGCTTTAATAAATAATTAAAAAAAGGAACTTTTGTGTTTTTATAAAACTCTTTTAATTCTCTCATTCTAACATTATAACGTAATAAAAAAATGAAGGTTACAATTTTTTAATTAAATTAGAAAAATATCTATATTAAAAAAGATGCTCGTAATTTTGATTTAACGAGCACCTTTTTATTTTATTTATTTCTAAAAAAACCACTACCTGGAGTAACCGGGTTTCCATTAGCGTCTTTTACCAAACTACCGGTAGAATCCACTATGTAACCATCACTATTCACACTATAACCTCTTTCTGTTAAATTCTTATATTGCCTGTTGCTATTTGAGCTTGAGAATTTTGAGCCTTTATATTGACTCTTGTTCTGATACTGTGAACCACTTCCAACACCTTGTTTAGAACCTTTGTACTGATATTTATACTGGTGCTTATACTGGTTATTATAACTACTACCTGATCCATAATTATACCTGTAGTTTTGTTGATAATTATAACTGTTTGAATTAGAATATCCACCCATCATTCCGCCTCTACCGGATCTCATACCCCTTGCATAGCTGTCAACAACTAAAAATACAAGCATTACACTTAATGCTAATACTACTTTTTTCATTTCCTACCTCCAATTTTTTTATTCCTAAACGTATTTGCCACTCAAAAGTTACAATTTTTTTTTGCAGCAAATTTAAAAGATATTAAACAAAAATGATACCAGCTTTACTAAAGGCATAACAGTTTGATATTCTTGGAAATATTTGCAACCAGGGTAAAATCAAACGTGTAAATTTTACACATATGCGTAAAATCTATACAACTTACATAAATCAAAAATTCAAAGGTTCAAATTTTTGTTTTTCAAAATTGTAAGCGTAGATTTCACCGGTAGATATAATATAGTGCCAACCAAGTAAATTGAGCTTTTTCTCTTTGTATCTCTCTCTAATATACGGATAAGTCAAAAGGTTTTCTAATTGACATACAATATTCATCTGCTCAACAAAAAGCTGTAAATATTCTTCATGATGCACTTCAATTTTTTTAATCTCATCAATAATACAAGCAGAAATTTTAAGCCACTCTCTTATATTTGGCAAATCATTGAATTGTTGAAACCCTTGTAAAAGTGTTTTGCACCCACCACAATTTGAGTGACCACAAACCACAATATTTTCAACTTTTAGCACATTTACAGCATATTCAATGGCAGCTGTTGTACCAGCATAATCCTTTGCTATTCTATAAGGAGGCACAATATTAGCTATATTTCTGACAATAAAGAGTTCACCAGGCAATGTTTTTGTAATTAAGTTTGGGATAACTCTAGAGTCAGAACAACCAATAAACAAAGTATGAGGAGATTGTTTGTCCTTTAATTTTTCATAAAGGTGCTTAAGATTATTAAAATCTTCTTCTCTAAACTTAAGGGTGCCTTTTAAAAGATTATCAATGCTTTTCGGCATGCTGACACAATTCCGTAAGTACACCATTGGTGCTCTTTGGATGGACAAAAGCGATTAATTTTCCATGTGCACCCGGTTTTGGAGTCTCATCTATTAATTTGAAACCAGCATTTTTAAGGGTATCTATTGCTAATTGCACATCGTCCACAAGGTATGCTATGTGATGAATTCCTTCCCCTTTCTTTTCAATAAATTTGGCAATGGGACTCTCCTCAGAAGTAGGTTCCAACAACTCGATATTAGATTCTCCCACCTTAATGAATGCCGTTTTTACTTTCTGGGATTCAACTTCTTCAAAATGATAAGGTTTTACACCAATTGTCTTATAAATTTTTAAAGAGTTATCAAGGTTTTTTACTGCAATACCAATATGATCAATTTTCTTTAGCATGACATCCTCCACATTATATCATAAGTAAAATGAAAAGCTTCCCCTCTTAAACCTCACTATATATCAACTCAGCAACTTCTTTAAAAGCTCATTTACAAGTTTGGGATTGGCTTTCCCTTTAGTTTCCTTCATAACCTGTCCTACAAAGAACCCCTGAAGTTTTTTCTCTCCATTTTTATACCTTTCCACTTCCTTAGGATTAGCCTCAAGAACTTTTTTCACAATCTCTTCTATGGCTGATTCATCAGATATCTGAATTAACCCTTTTTCCTCCACAATCTTTGATGGAGATTTACCACTTTCAAGGGTTAACTGATACACCTCTTTACCTATTTTACCAGAAATTTTCCCTTCATCTATCAATTTTACTATTTCTGCTATATGCTCAGGCTTCACATTCAAATCAAAGATATCACACCCTTTTTCATTCACATCTCTCAAAACTTCACTCATAATCCAGTTACTTATAGCCTTAGGATTGCTATGATGTTTTACTGCCTTTTCAAAATAATCCGCATATCTTTTATTTGACGTTAATACCTCAGCATCATAACTTGGAAGTCCATACTCTTTTATAAATCTCTCTTTTTTGGCATCAGGTAATTCTGGTAATGTCTCCCTTGCTTCATCCACCCAATTTTTCTCAACTATTAATGGCACAAGATCTGGATCAGGGAAATATCTATAATCGTGGGCTTCTTCTTTGCTTCTCATAGAAAGAGTAATCCCTCTGCTCGGATCCCACAACCTTGTTTCCTGAACTATCACGCCACCTTCATCTAATATTTTAGCCTGCCTTTTTATTTCATACTCAAGTGCTCTCTGCACATTTTTAAATGAGTTCATATTTTTTATTTCAGTTTTAGTTCCAAACTTTGTTTCCCCTAAGGGTCTCAAGGAGATATTTGCATCACACCTTAAAGAGCCTTCCTCCATATTACAATCAGATACCTCAATATACTCAAGTATTGTTTTCAATTTCTGCAAATAAGCTCTTGCCTCTTCAGGCGTCCTGATATCAGGCTCACTAACTATCTCTATGAGAGGAACACCTGTTCTGTTCAAATCCACATAACTATGCGCAGGGGAGCCAAGATTCTCTCCATGTATTGATTTTCCGGCATCTTCCTCCATATGTATTCTTGTAATCCCTATTTTCTTTTTCTCACCATTTACTTCAATCTCTATAAAACCATTTAAACAAATAGGCAGTTCATATTGAGAAATCTGATACCCTTTCGGCAAATCAGGATAAAAATAATTTTTTCTAGCAAAAACACTTTTCCTCTGTATCTCACAATTCAATGCCAACCCTGCTTTAATCGTGTATTCAACTGCCTGCTTGTTTAAAACAGGTAATACCCCTGGCATACCTAAACACACAGGACACACATGAGTATTTGCATCTGCTCCAAACTCTGTAGAACATGAACAGAAAATTTTACTCTTCGTTGATAACTGAACATGAACTTCAAGACCAATCACAGCTTCATATTTCATAACTACTCCTCTTCTAACTAATATTATTCCCAAACACCATTTTCTAAAAGTATGGCATCCTTTAAATCTAATTTATATACATAAATCCAAGCAATATATTCTTCCCCTTTTACATAAACAGATGTAAGCTCCCTTTCCAATCCTTGCTCAACATAATCTAAAATAGAAAAAAGTTTTTTTGTATTCAATAAATAATATAGCTTACCATAAATTTTATAATTTCCATCTTTTACATAAGCAGGTTGATTGGTTTTTGTTAATTTATAAAGACACCCTATTGTATAGGCATCAACTTCAGTTATTATATATGGTTCAACTAGTGAATAATTAGGATAACCTTTTTTTAAAAGACCATATACAAACAATTTATCTATAAGCATGTGCTACTTTTATTATTTTTTTTTACTTTTGTAAAGATTATATTCTAAAAGGACAGGCTGTTTCATGTGTGTCTGATACAAAAATAAGATCTCCAGTTATTTCAGCACATTCATTTCTTACATATGGGCAACGTGTTCTAAATCTACATCCTGATGGAGGATTAATAGGGCTAGGGATCTCCCCTTTTAAAACTAATTTTTTCTTTTCTTTTCCAATTTCAGGGACTGATTCTAAAAGAGCTTGAGTATAAGGATGTTTAGGTGAATTAAAAATATCATTTACAGTTCCTTTTTCCATTATCTTACCAAGATACATAACTATAATTCTGTCAGAAATATGTCTAACTACACTTAAATCATGAGATATAAAAAGATACGTAAGCTTGAACTCTTCTTGTAAATCTAAAAGTAGATTCAAAACTTGTGACTGAATACTTACATCAAGAGCACTAACAGGCTCATCGCAAACTATCAGTTCTGGATTCAAAGTCAAGGCTCTAGCAATTCCAATACGTTGTCTTTGGCCACCTGAAAACTGATGGGGGTATCTATAATAGTGTTCTTTTAATAGCCCCACCTTTTCCATAAGATAGTAAACTTTTTCCTGTATTGCCTTGTTATCTAAATTTGTATTCAACTTCAAAGGTTCTGCAATAATATCACCTACACGCCATCTTGGATTTAATGAAGAATAAGGATCTTGAAAAATTATCTGAACCCTTTTTCTATACTCTTTCAACTCTTGTCTATTTTTCTTTGTAATATTTTCCCCTTTGAATAAAATTCTACCTGATGTGGGCTCTTCTATTTTCAAAATCAGCTTTCCTGTTGTAGATTTTCCACATCCAGATTCCCCCACAATACTTAAAGTTTCACCAGGTTGCACGATAAAAGATACATCATCAACTGCTCTTAAAATGACCTTTTGTCTAAACTTACTTTTTTTTATCTCATAATATTTCCTTAAATTCTCAATTTTCAAAAGTTCCATCAGATCACACCTTCTGCTTTAAAACAAGCTACAAAATGACCTTCTGACAACTCTTTTAGTTTAGGTTTTTCAAGCTTACAAATATCCTTTGCAAAAGGACATCTAGGCCAAAAAGTACAACCTTTAGGTAAATTGTACAAACTTGGAACATTACCTTTAATAGAATAAAGTCGACTTTTTCTATCACCTGTATGGCTTGAAGGAATAGAAGCAATCAGCCCTTGTGTATAAGGATGCTTAGATTCATCAAAAATTGCTTTTTTACTACCTTTTTCTACAATATTTCCAGTATACATCACCGCCACATCGTGGGCCATCTCATAAACAACACCCAAATCATGAGTAATAAAAAGTATAGATGTCTCTTTTTTATCCTGAAGTTCTCTCATCAAAGTAAGAACTTGAGCTTGAATGGTAACATCAAGGGCTGTGGTAGGCTCATCAGCAATTAGTAGCTCCGGTTCACATGCCATAGCCATGGCAATCATCACTCGCTGTCTTAGACCTCCACTCAACTTAAAAGGATAATCTTTAAGTCTTTCTTCAGCAGAAGGTATCCCAACAAGCTTTAATGATTCCACAGCTTTATCATGTATCTCTTTTTTAGATAATTCTGGTTGATGCAATTTAAGAACTTCTTTAATTTGAAAACCTATTGTATAGGATGGATTCAAAGATGTCATAGGCTCCTGAAAAATCATGGAAATTTTTTTGCCACGAATTTTTCTCATATCTTTTTCTGATAAATTCATCAGATTTTGACCATTAAGTAAAATTTCACCCTTGATAATTCTCCCTGGATCCTCTATTAATCTCAAAATAGATAAAGAAGTAATACTTTTTCCACTACCAGATTCCCCTACAAGACACAAAGTTTTGCCTTTTTCTATATCAAAACTTACTCCGTTTACAGCAATTATCCTACCCTTATCAGTATCAAAAACAGTGGTCAACTCTTTTACAGACAACAGCATATTATCTATCCTTTTGTTTTGGATCTAAAACATCCATCAGGCCATCACCCACAAGATTGAAACCTAGAACTGTCATAAATATAGCAAGCCCTGGATATGTAATCATCCATGGTGCTCTCATTATGTACTGCAAAGAGTCAGACAACATGGCACCCCATTCTGGAGTAGGAGGTTGAGCACCAAGTCCTAAAAAGCTGAGACCTGCAGCTTCTAATACTGCAGAAGCAAAACCCATTGTAGACTGAACAATAATAGGAGCCAAACAGTTCGGCAAAATAACTTTAAATATTAACCTCATATTAGATGAGCCGTTCACTTTAGAGGCAATAACATACTCTTTTTCTTTTTCTTGTAATACAGAAGCCCTTACAATCCTTGCATAAGATGGTATCCCAACTACGCCAATAGCAATCATTGCATTGTATAAACTCGGCCCTAACATGGATACAATAACAATGGCAAGTAGTATGGCTGGAATTGCAAACATAATATCCACTATACGCATAATAAAAGCATCTATTTTTTTCCCATAGAAGCCTGCTATTGATCCCATTATCAAACCAAAAAAAAGCGAAATTCCCACTGAAATTGTCCCTATCATAAGAGAAATTCTGGCACCATAAACAATCCTAGAAAAAACATCCCTTCCGAAATCATCTGTACCTAATATGTGTGGCCATTTTCCAGCCTCAGACCAAACAGGTGGTAGCAATCGTGATTTTAAATCCTGAACCGTAGGATCATAGGGAGCAACCACTGGTGCAAATATGGCCAACAAAATAAGTATCAGCACAAGAACAAGGCCAAAAACAGCAGATTTATTTTTTTTAAATCGTTGAACGTACTCTTTTAATAATGACTCTTTCATCAATCAAGCCTTACTTTAGGATTAATCAACGCATAAATAATATCAACCAATAGATTTATAACTATAAAAATAACTGCTATAATCAATGTTGCACATTGAACTACCGGGAAATCCCTTTGATAAACAGCATTAACAAGCCATTTCCCAATACCAGGCCAACTAAAAGTTGTTTCTGTTAATATAGCACCTGCAAGAAGCGTTCCAAACATAAGACCTATAATGGTCACAACAGGAATGGAAGCATTTCTGAATGCGTGTATCATTATAACGCGTAATGGCGAACATCCCTTTGCTTTTGCAGTCTTAATATATTCTTCCTTTAAAACATCTAGCATACTAGAGCGAGTCATTCTTGCAATAATAGCCATGGGTATCGTACCTAATGCAAAACCTGGTAAAATAAGATGTTTTAATGCATCCCAGAAAGCTTCATAATCTTTAGCTATCAGCGAATCAATTAGGTAAAAACCTGTTACTTTATCAATATAAAATTCGTAAGAAAGCCTTCCTGATACTGGTAGCCACTCAAGTCTAACAGCAAAGAAGTAGATAAGAAGAAGTCCAAGCCAGAAAACAGGCATAGATACACCAGCTAGTGACCCCACCATACTAGTATAATCAAAGACAGAATACCTTTTAACAGAAGCAATTATACCTGCAGCAACACCAATAACTACTGCAAAAAACATACTAACAACTGTCAACTCAACAGTAGCAGGAAATCTCTCCCAAAACTCCTTAACAACATCTTGTCTGCTCTTAATTGATCTACCAAAATCCCCTTTGATAGCCTTTTTTGCAAAAATGATGTACTGAATATATAAAGGTTTATCAAGCCCCATTTCCTTTCTTAGCTTTTCAACAGATTCTTTACTGGCATGCTCTCCCAACATAACCAGAGCTGGATCACCTGGAGCCAAATGAATCATTGCAAAAACCAATATAGAAACACCAACAATCGTAGGAATTGCCCAAAAAAATCTTCTTATTATATAGTAAAACATATTTAGTACCTTTTAACTTAAAATCAAGCAAATATACTTTTAAATCGCAAAAAGTCAAGTTTCTTTTAAATCCATTTTTTAAGCATATCTAAACAACCTAAACAATTTCAAGCATGGTTGTACAAAAAATGGGGTTACTCCAAACTTTATTATATTGATTCTTTTGTTTTTGTGCAATATTCTTATCAATAATCTCGATCGTTTAGGAGGTATGAATGGAAAGAGTATATGTTATTGGACATAAAAATCCTGATACTGATTCTATATGTTCTGCTTATTGTTATGCTAATCTGAAAAATCAAATTGATAATAATTTTAAGTATATTGCTGCAAGGTGTGGTAGTTTGAATAAACAGACAAAGTACATTTTTGATAAATTTAATGTCAAACCACCAATGTTTATAAAAGATGTCTATCCAAAGGTTTCTGATGTTATGACTAAGAATGTTGTATACTCTTTAGAAAATGACCCTATATACAATGTCATGGAAAATATTAATAAACTTAAGATTAGGCTTACCCCAGTATTAGATAGCAATAAAAAACTGAAAGGGATAGTTAGTATTCTTGAAATGACAGATTATTATATGGGGGAAGGAAATATTGATAAAAGACCCCTGTATCTTTTAAGGCGTGAAAACATAAAACAAATACTTCATGGAGAAACTGTACAAGATGGTGAAAGAACAGAGTTTTTATCTTATTTAATTGTGGGTGCTATGCCATTTGACAGATTTAAAGAACGATTTGAAATGATGGAATTGGATAAAATTACTCTTATTGTGGGTAAAAGGGTTGATATAATAGAGTATGCAGCTGAAAAACAAATACCAGTCATTATTATTTCAGGTTTGAAAAGTAAAGATGAGTTAGGGAAAATTAATTTCCAAGGTTATAAAGGATTTGTTTATATATCATATCACGACACTGCTGAAACATTTAGACGACTATTAATGAGTGTTCCCGCAAAGTTTGTAATGAGTACAAACTTTACTCTTTTGTCCTCTGATATGTATCTTGAAGAAGCTAAGAACATTTTGATAAACGAAAATAGAAGAGGTCTACCTGTTGTTGACAATGAGAATAGATTAATTGGTATAATAACAAGATCAGATATGCTAAAAAAATTTAAAAACAGATTGATATTAATGGATCATAATGAGTTGGACCAGGCTATCGATGGTGCTGATACTGCTGACATCTTGGAAATTGTTGATCATCATAGACTTGGTACTATAAAAACTAATACACCTATTTTCTTTTATGCAAAACCACTAGGTAGTACATGTACTCTAGTATATGAACTTTACAGGTATCATAATATAGTAATAGATACCAAAATTGCAGCCCTTCTTTTATCAGGGATTTTGTCCGATACAGTAATTTTGAAATCACCTACTACTACAAAAAGAGATATTGAGGTAGCAAATAATTTAGCAAAAATTGCAGGATTGGATATAACCTCTTATGGCCAAGAAATATTTTCTGTTGCAGAAAGTCTAAGAACAAGAGACTTTAAAGAAGTTATTAATACTGACTTTAAGATTTATAGCGAGTTTGGGTTAAGGTTTGGTATCGGACAGGTTGAAGTGGTTACTCTAGAGGATTATAACGAAGTTTATTATGATTTATTAAGTGAACTAGAAAAAACAAAGAATGATAAAAGACTAGACTGGGCTATGTTGCTTGTTACTGACATAATAAATGAGAATAGTTACCTATTATCAACCGGTTTTGAACCTGTAGAAAAGCTGATGATTTATAGAAAAATCAATGAATTTACCTTCTATCTACCAAAAGTGCTTTCTAGGAAAAAGCAGCTTTTACCTGAATTGCTTAGAGCTTTAGAAGAGTATTATATGTCAACAAAAAGATAATTTTATATTTGTTATAGTTATATTTTCTAAATATTGTTTGAGCTATCGTTGTTAATAAAAATGTGGTGACGACATTGAGATAATATGTTATAGTGAATTAATAAATTGGAGGTGTTGTATGACAAATTCTATCTATAAACATATTTTGGTTATGACAGACTTCAGTGAAGATTCACTAAATGCTGTTAGAGTTGCAGCAAATATTGCCAAATTTTGTAATAGTGAGCTTACAATATTGCATGTAGCTCATGATGAAAGTCAGATAAAACTTTATTTAACAGATTCTGAGTACGAGAAAATAAAAGAAAAAATAGATATTGAAATAGAAGAACAACTACAAGATATTCATAAAAAGCTTCCTTTGCTTGATGAATTAAAAGTAAACCATTTAATACGTAGAGGTATTCCTTATGTTGAAGGTTTGTTGGAAATTGAAAAAGGGGATTACGATTTAGTTGTCATAGGTTCACATGGTAAAACAAGTATTAAGAAATTCTTTTATGGTAGTACAGCAGAAAAAATCACTAGGAGAGCACCTATAAGTGTTTTGATAACGAGAAAGTAGTTAATAAAAAAAGGTGGCTTTTAGCCACCTTTTTTATTATATTTTTATACAAATTTCTCTCTAATTTTTTGTTCAATTACTACTAACATAAAAAGTGCAAGGCCAGGAATATACATATAATACTTATATGTTGGACTTATTTTCAAAAAGTAGATAAGTATTTCTGGATTAAACAAAATCAACGCTGATGCAAGCAAAATAGGAATCTCAAACCACTTATTGCGTATAACAAGCCACCCTTGAAGTACACTTGTAAAAGCAAAAGCTGCAAAGACAGCCATTATAAAGATTAAAATCCCCAATGGCCAACTGTAAACTTGATGCAATATAAGATCAGGATTAAACACAAACATAAATGGTATAATGGCTGTTCTCATATCATAAAGAAAACCTTGCAAACCTGTTGGAATAGGTTCAGAGTCTGCCAATGCAGCAGCTGCGTACGATGCAAGGCCTACAGGTGGTGTATCATCAGCAAGAATACCAAAGTAAAAACAGAAAAGATGAGCCGCCATCAATGGCACAAAGAAACCATATTTTGCTCCAACTTCTACAATAATAGGAGCTGTAAGTGATGCCATAACAATATATGTTGCAGTGGTTGGAAGCCCCATACCCAAAAGTAAACTTGCAATAGCTGTAATTATAAGTAACAAGAAAATATTACCTTGAGAGAGATTTTCCACTATTTCAGTAATCATACTACCGATTCCTGTATTAACAAGCCCTACAATTATTCCTGCTGAAGCAGTAGCAAGGGCAACTGATACCATATTTCTTGAACCACCAATGAAACCACTTTTAATGATACTTAAAGCATTTTTTAACCAATTTTCACTTTGTTTATCATTTCTTCTGGCCTTAACAAATTCTTGAATAAAAATCATTATGGTAAGAACAATAATTGCTCTAAATGCTGCAAGTTCAGGTGAATGTCTTAATACTACTAATTCATAAACAAGCATACCTATTGGTATGGTATAATGTAAACCGTTTTTTAATGTTTTATAAAAATTAGGCAACTGTTCTTTTGGTAATCCTTTTAAACCTAGCTTACTAGCTTCAAGATGTGTAACAAAAAATAGAGCAAAATATGAAACAAAAGCTGGTATAGCAGCAGCTTTAACAACTTCTATGTATGGTACATTTACGTATTCAGCAATTATAAAGGCTGCTGCTCCCATAATTGGTGGCATGAGCTGACCGTCTGTACTTGCAGCTACTTCTGTTGCAGCAGCTTTTTTCGCAGGATAACCCACGCTTTTCATTAATGGAATAGTAAAAGTCCCTGTTGTTACTATATTAGCGATACTAGAACCAGAAACTAAACCGGTTAATGCACTTGAAACAATAGCAGCTTTTGCGGGACCTCCTTTATATTTACCCAGTAGAGAAACTGCTAAGTCAATAAAAAACTTTCCGGCTCCTGCCTTATCAAGCATCGAACCTAATAAAACAAACAAGTAAACTATAGAAGCAGAAACTCCTAACGGAATTCCAAAGATTCCTTCTGTTGATAATGATATTTGATTGACATATTTAGTAAGTGAAACTCCTTTATATGCAAGCACCTCAGGCATATAAGGGCCAAAAAATGCGTATAAAGAGAAAACTATTGCAATTACTGAAAGAGCAGGTCCAATGGAACGTCTAGTGGCTTCTAACAATAATACTATTAATAATAAGCCAAACACTACGTCTCTTGTTAGGGGGCTACCTGCTCTCATTGCTATACCGTTAAAATCAATGACGATGTATAAAGCTGTAACGACACCCGCAATCGCAAAAATATAGTCAATAAGAGGAATTTTATCAGTAACACTTAGAAATCTTAATATTTTTTTAGGCTTTTTGAAGAAAGGTATAGAAAGAAACACTAAAGCTAAAGCAAATGCTAAGTGTATTGCTCTAACGTAAGTACTGTTCAATATTAAGAAACTAGCTAAAGATAATTGAAAAAAAGCCCAACCTACAGCTATTGAGTCAAAAATCACTCTTTCATGAGGTCTAAATTCTCTTAATTCACCAGTTTCTTCTTTTAATATTTCTTGTGCTTTTTTAACGTTTTCTGAGCTCATGGTACCCCCATTTATACATAAAAATAGGAGAGGGGGTTTGCCCTCTCCTTCATAATCTTAACAGAAGAACTGAGTTGTTACTGAATAAGATCTTTTCTGATGTATTTTATTAAACCAGCTTCTTTGTAATATTTTAAAGCACCTTTATGTATAGGAGCTGTTAACCCTTGAAGCATATTTTCTTTAGTAAGTACAGAGTATGCTGGGTGAAGTTTTTTGAACTTGTCTAGATTATCAAAAACTTCTTTAGTGATAGCGTAAACTATTTTAGCATCAACATTCTTTGATGTTACAAATGTAGCTTTTACACCAACAGATGGAACATCTTCTTTATTAACAGCATTTGGATAAAACTTCACAGGAATTATTGATTTTGCATAGTAAGGATATTTTGTAACAAGTTTTTCAGCACCTTCTCCGGTAATTGGAACAAGTTTTACTTTAATTCTACCAGATGTAGCTTCTTTAATATTACCGTTTGGATGACCAACTGTGTAGAAAAATGCATCGATTCTTTCGTCTTGAAGAAGGCCAGGTGCTTCAACAGCTTTTGCGTATTCAGCTTTTATATCATTTACAGTAAGGCCAAATGCTGCAAGAACATCTTTTGAGTTTTGAAGCTGACCAGAACCTGGATTACCAATATTCACTCTTTTACCTTTTAGATCTGATGGTGAATTAATTCCTGCATCAGCTCTAGCAATTAATGTAATAGATTCTGGGTGAATAGAGAAAACACTTCTTAAAGCTTTTTGTGGACCTTTTTCTTTCCATTCTGCAAGTCCGTTCCAAGCTTGATACTGTCTGTCGGATTGCGCAATACCAAATTCTAGGTCGCCACTTAAAACAGCATTGATGTTATAAACTGAGCCACCTGTAGACTCAACTGTTACTTTAAGACCATAAATTTTTGATTTTTTGTTAACAATACGGCCAATAGCACCACCTGTAGGGTAGTAAACACCTGTTACACTACCTGTTCCTATTGTTACAAACTTCATCCTACTGAAAGCATCAGGCGAAAGTGATACAACAAATAGGAAAACTGCAATAATTGATAAAAGTTTTTTCATACCTACCTCCATGGGAATTTTGAAATCAATATACATAATTTTGTTTGATTGTCAAGCTGGTGTTAACCATAGGTAAAATGAACATTTTTCATTATTTTGAATTTCCTAACAAATAAAGGAGTCTGCAAGAGTTTTTTGAATAATGAAAGTTAATATTTACTTTTTAAAAAATTTTGTTAGTTTTCATATGATGAAAAAAATAAAATTAGATATTATTCCTGAGTTACCTGGTGTATATATTTTTCTTAATATAGAAAATAAACCTATTTATGTGGGAAAAGCTAAAAACATAAAAAAAAGAGTTAGCTCTTATTTTACAAAAGGAAATAAAACTATAAAAACAAACCTTATATTAAAAGAGGCAAAAGATTTAAAGTTTATTGTAACATCCAATGAGGTAGAAGCATTACTGCTTGAGGCAAATATTATTAAAAATGAAAAACCAAAATATAACGTTTTGCTAAAAGACTCAAAAAGTTATCCCTATTTAAAACTTACAAATCATGAATATCCAAAAATACTTATTTCAAGAAGAATTGACAAAGATGGTAAATATATAGGTCCATTTGTAAATGTAGGGGATGTTAGAGGTTTACTTAAAGAAATATTAAAGCTTTTTCCAATAAGAACTTGTAATGAAACAACATTTAAAAAGAGTAAAATATGTATAAATTATCAGATTAAAAAGTGCAGTGGCCCTTGCGAAAAACTTATATCCAGAACTGAATATATGAAAAATGTTGAGAATATTATTAAAGTTTTTAATGGGCAGATTAATGAAGTGGAAAAATATTTAAAAGAAGAAATGCTTAAAGCATCTGAAAGGCTTGAATTTGAAAAAGCAGCTGAATTAAGAGATAGAATAGAAGGATTAAAAAAGTTATCTTTGAAACAGGTTGCTGTTTTAGCTGATAATGAAAACCTTGATATCTTTTACTTTAAAAAAATAAATGAAGACATTTGCGGAGTAATATATATCTTTGTGAGAGGAGGAAAAATTATCGGAATTGATAATAATTTTTTAGAAATGAGTCTAGATATGGATGATGTTATAAGCTTTGTAAGCCAGTACTATTATGAAAAAAGAAGTAAACCACAAAAATTTGTGATTATTTTCAATAAAAATGTGATTTATTCTGATGTGTTAGAATCTGCAATAAAATCACTTTTTGAAGATAAAAAAATAAAAATGATGAAGAGATTAAAAAAAGATATGCTTAATTTTGCTGAAAGAAACTTGGAAATTACATTTAAGAAATATTGCGAAACTAAAATATCAGAAAAGGTTTTATTAAGCAGGTTAACTGAAAAATTTAATTTGTCTAAAATCCCAGATTATATCGAATGTGTAGATATTTCTCATTTTAACGGTGATTTTACTGTAGGTGTTTCTATTGCTTATGAAAAAGGAAAGTTTAACAAAAGCAAATATAGAAAATATAAAATAAAATCAGTAAAAAATGATGATTTTGCAGCCATTTATGAACTTTTTTTTAGAAAAGGGGTTAGAATTAAAGAAGGGAAAGAGTCTTTAGCAGATTTGTATATAGTTGATGGTGGGAAAGGACAACTTAAAAGTGCCTTAAAAGGATTTGAAGATGCAGGGGTACGAGGAAGTTTTATTGCCATAGCAAAAGGTAGATCAAAAAAAGAGGATTATAAAAAATCAATTTCAAAAGAAGAAGTGTTTATACCAGGTAGAAAAAATCCGATAATGTTTCAAAAGAATGATGACATACTTCTATTTCTACAAAAATTAAGAGATGAAGCCCATAGGTTTGCCATTGAGTATCAAAGGAAATTATTATTGAAGCATATTAACATGTCACCTTTGATGAGTTTAGAAGGGGTTGGAGAAAAAACAGCAAAAAAAGTTTTGAAAGCTTTTCCTGATATTTATGTTAATAAAAATATTTCAACTGAAGATTTAGTAAACAAATGTAAAATCCCTTTGAAAATCGCAAAAAAAATAATTGATTATATAGAAAAAGGTGATTAGGATTTCAATCTTGATAAATTTAGAATATTACACAATTCAAAAAACAAGTTTTCAACTATTAAGAGTTTTTTTGATAAAGTAACTATAACACTCTGTTAATGCGTTAGCTGTTAAAAAAATTCTATCTTTTAAAGAATCTTTGAATATAAACTCCCTGTCACTGTGGTCATTGCCGCCTATAGGACCTAAACCATCAAGAACTGGAGTATTAGTCTCAGCGATAAAATTTGCATCAGAAACACCGTTTCTAAATTCTTCTTTAATTTTTATATTCAAATCTGAACATGTTTTTTCTACTATTGTAAATAACTCCAAATTGTTTTTTCTTTCCATACAAGGGCGTTCAGATATTTTTACCAACTTGAATTCCACTCCTTTTACATTATTTTCTTGAATCAATGTTTGTATTTTTTCATTTAATTCTTTAGTATCATTCTTGCAACTATATCTGATATCAATTGAAACTTCACAGTAATCAGGTACGATATTAGCACCTGTTCCACCATTTATTTTACCAACGTTGCATGAGATGTTTTTTATAGGATTATTTAGCTTTTCAAAATTAATAACCTTATATGCCATTTCCAAAATGGCAGATTTTTTATTTTCTATGATGAAAGCAGCATGACCAGCCTCACCTTGAGCGATTCCTTTTAACCCTATTTTACCTTTCCTTGCAGTGACAATTTCTCCGTTTTTCCCTCCTCCTTCAAAAACAAATGCAAAAATGGCACTTTTTGCTAAGTCTTGAATATTTTTTTTCGAACTCAACGAACCAGTTTCTTCGTCTGAGTTAATTAAAAAGCATATAGGAATATTGCTTAAAATTCCTAAATAATGCAAAAATTTCAATGCGTAAAGGGCTACAATTAGCCCGCCTTTCATATCGTATGTGCCAGGTCCTTTAATCAAATTACCTTCAGTAACAAAATGTTGGAAACGGGAGCTTTCTGGAAACACAGTATCCATATGCCCTACAAATAGGGCATAATTTTCATCAAGATTATGATTGGAAATTTGAAGGCAATTATTGTTAAGATAAGTAGTTTTCAAAAAAGGTGACGCAGCTTGAGAAAATAAGTCTAAGCATTTTTTTATTCCCTTATGATTATAGCTGTAAGAATTAGTTTCTACTAATTGTTTAAAGAGCATGAGCATTTCTTGCTCATGCTCTGTGTAAAATCTATCAAAAATTTCTCTATTCATAGTACTTTTTGAATGCAAATTTTTCATCATCGTAATACTGATCAGGATTTGCATCAGGGTACTCAACTTCTTCGCCACTCCAAGGTTTTCTCAGTATTATTTCACCATTTTTTTTGTCTACAAGATTTGTTCTGTGAAGAGGTATTTTACCACCCGCAGTTGCTATATATCTTGGAATGGCATCACCTGAAATATTACCATACATACATTCAATAATATCTTGTCCCACTTCAATGGGGACTCTCATGTGTGCAAATTGTGGATTTCTATAGCTACAATTGAAGACGTAATATGGTCTAACGTATGCTTCTTGAATTGTTTCGCACAGTTTCCACATTTTAACTTTTGTATCATTAATCCCTTTTAGTAATACTGCCTGATTTAATACAGCAGAAACTCTTTTTGAAATTTGTTTAAACGCTTCTTTTGAAATAGGGGTAATTTCCTGAGCAGTATTTATTTGAGTAACAACTCTAAGAGGTTTTTTATCATTACTTTCTTCCAAAATATCAAGTAATTCATTATCAATTCGTTGTGGTGTTGTTACAGGAATTCTTGTCCCTATTCTTTTCATTTTAACGTGTTCTATATTGTCAAGTTCATTCAGAATCCATTTTAATAGTTTATTGGGTAGAACAAAAGCATCTCCACCAGTTACGAGAACATCCCTAATAAATTTGTTATTTCTAATGTAATTTAATGCTTCTTCATACGCCTGTTTATTGTAAATTCTATCTTTTTTACCTATATGAGCGATCCTTAAACAGTGAGTACAATACATTGCACACATGTTAGTTGATTTAATAGTTACTACCCTTGGATAGAATTGGTCTATAAGTCTTGCAGGAGAATGATCAGCTGCCACAGGTGGTATTTCTACTCCTACATTATCCACCATTTCTCCTGTTGGAACAGATTGAAGTAAAATTGGATCATTAATATTTTCAGGCATTATTAAGCTAGCATAGTATGGAGTGAGTCTCATTCTATAGTTTTGAGTTACACGAAGGACATCTTTTATAGCTTTTTCTGGCAGTTCAATTATCTTCGATAAAGTTTCAACATCTTCAATAGCATATTTCAACTGACCAGAATAAGAATTCCACTCTTCATCAGATATACCAAGTATCTTTTGTATTTTTTTCTTATTTTCAACAATTTGATCCCAAAGTTCTACACCACTCGGTGCCTCTATATCTTTTTTTTCAATATATTCTGCTACTCTGCTATTTGCTTCTTCAACGATAGGTAATGCTCTTAGAACTCTACCACCAACTGTAACACCATGTTCATCAATTTTACGATGTTTTTCTGCCAATTCAAACAGTTGATTTTTTGTGAAGCCAAAAGATTCAGCGGAAATGTTATCCATTTCTCTATATTTCAATAGTTTTCTAAAAAGTTCTATTATGGGGCCAGTGAAATTTTCTTCTTTGGCCTGCTTATAAAGCTCATCAATTTCAATTTTTAAAAACTTATAAACCGATTTCTTTTCTCCACTAAAAAGCTTTTCAAAAAGTTCCTTTGTAAACGAATCTTGAAAATTCATTTTTTCCTCCTACGAATCATTGTAATATTTATATTTTACGTGTTAATAGATTCTCCATTAAAGTATAAATATTGTGTTTTCTACTAACTTTTTACCAAAATCGATACCTTCAACCATATCATTTCTGTTTTGAGCTACAGAGACTATTCTTGCCAGAAAAGTTCCTGATGTAATTATAAAATCGTTTCCAATATGTTCTAATACTACATAGTCTTTTTTTAACTTTCCTTGAGCAACCTTCCTGAATACCTCCCTTTCATCTTTAAATTGTGGTATGTAACCATCCGTGACAGTATTGGAAGGGACTTTAAAATTGTAAGTTCCCCAATGAATATCATTACAATCTCTTTTTTCTATGGTATTTTCAGGAAATTTATTGTATAAAACTGCGTGAAGTTCAAGTTCTGGTAAGTTAGGTGCATTTTTGGGGAGACAATTTTCAAGAGTACAGCAAAATTCCAATGTTGTCCCCTGTTTCCTTGCATTTATTTCTACAAAGTAGATATTTTGGTTATCATCTACTATATAGTCACAGCCAAAAATTCCACGATAACCATATTTACCTAAGATTTTGCCAATTGTTTTAGTATATTCATAGAGTTTATCAATGATATCTTTCGGTAAAACAGAAGGATAAGTGGACCCAGTAAATCTTGTACCATCTACAATTCTTTGATCAGCAACACCTGCTATATAAATGTCGTTTTCATTTCCTACAACGCCTAATACAGTGGGGTCATATTTATGGGGAATATATTTTGACATTAAATAATTAGTATCAAATCCTTTATATTTATTAAAAAGGTCTCTTTTTGTATATGAAACTACGCTATTTGCTCCGCCAGCACTATATTCCAAAGTTACAAAAATACCCTCATCCCATTTCTCACGTAAATTTTCTGATTCTTCTATGAGTTGGGTAAACGTATTACAAATTTTATGTTCAACAACAGGGATTAAATCCTTCAAAAGTGTATACTGGAATATTTTGTTATTAAATTTTTCTACTAAAAATGGGTCTGGACCTATCAAATGGACATTTTCTCTTTCAATTAATGTTAAATAGGGTGAACTCTCAAACATATATACATAGAGTTCTTTTTGATTTTCAATTATTTTGTTTATCAATGTATGGACATATTCATTGTGAGACACAGCTGTATAAAACTCTCTAGAAGTAATTCTAGAGCTAATTTTTCTTTTATTGTGAGATTTTTTTATATAGTTTTCAACAATAGGGTTTATTACAATTATATTATCATAATCGTATTGTTCAAATACGTCAGGAACAATAGCAAAAAAATCAATTTCTTTATCCGGAAACAATTTTTGTAAAGCTTCTTTAAAAAACAAGTTAATTCCATAGGTTTTAAGCTCGCCAAGATAAAGAAAATAGTACTTACTGGTGTCATATTCAAAATTTGTAAATAATACATGCTCCATCATAGGCTCCTAAAAATTATATAATGAAAAGCGCTATTTTTTTCCCTGTTTCAAAGTAATGTTCCCGAATAACCTCTTCCACTAATTTTCTGTTTTCACTTAATAGAGATTTTATAATTAAATCATGTCTTTTTTTAATTTCATCAGGTGTATATATTTCTGTCCAGTTTTGAGAAAAGAGAATATGGGAGCGAAAGCTTAACTTTTTTGTTTCATGAACGAGAAGAGTATTGTCACATTTTGAAAAAAGTAATTCATGAAACTCGCCACCTGCTTCAATTAAAATTTCATTTTCATTGCTTTTGGCTGATTTAAACATAGTTGAAGTAAGCTTTTTTAATGTTTCAAAATCTTCTTCAGTAAGTTTGAACATAGATTCAGCAACTGCAAACCCTTCTAAAACACCACGTGTGGTATAGATATTTATGATTTCTTTTGGTGTTAATTTTCGAAGAAAAGTTCCTTTATGAGGAACATATTCAAGGATTCTATCAACTATTAGTTCTCTCAATGCTTCTCTTACTGGTGCTCTACTTATATTCAAGGTTTCTGCTATGGTAGTTTCTTTTATTTGGTCTCCTGGAGAGTATTTTCCTTTTAGTATCATATTATAGATAAATTTTTTAACTTTGTCTTTATATGTCTCTCTATCAAACATAAGCCACCCTGTCAACAGTCGATTGTCGACAATATGTATATCCGATAAAACAAATTGTCAAGATTTTTTATGCATAGTTGACAATTATTCGTTACTTCTGTGATATAATAAAAGCTTCATGATATTTGTATCTAATTCTTGCTAAATATTTTCTAGCTTTTTGAAGAGAGTTAAAACCAGTTAACCATACTCTATAAAATTTTACTCCTTTTATATATGCAGTGATAATTTTTGCATTTTCAAATTTATTCTTTAATCGTTTGGCATTGTAATAATTTTTAAATGAACCAATCTGTATTGCAAAACTACCTTTATCTATATCTATTCTTTTCCCTTTTAACTGATAAAAGTAAGGATTTTCAGATAATAATGTAATTTTAACCTTCGCAACCCCTTTTCCTACTATACCTATTTTCTTAGCAGCTGCATATGACAGGTCAATTATTCTTCCAGATACAAATGGCCCTCTGTCATTAATTCTCACGGTCACTTCTTTGCCATTTTCAAGGTTTTTTACATGAACAATACTGCCTAAAGGGAGCAACTTATGAGCCGCTGTTAGCTTATACATGTCGAAAATTTCACCACTTGCAGTAAGTTTACCATGTTCTTCTCTACCATACCATGAGGCTATTCCAATCTGTTCAAAATTTTTTACTCTGGTATATGGGTAATATTTTTTCCCTCTTATTATATATGGTTTACCGTAATGTATTCCTTTTGCGTTGTAGCGTGTAGGTTTGTGTTTTGTTACACAACCGTTAAATGTTAGAGATAGTATAATTATCAAAAATACTAACGAGTATTTCTTTGACATTTTTAAGTCCTTCTTCTATGCTTTCATATGTGACTGTGTAGTCAATTTTATTAGGTAAGGATTTTTTGTAAAGTGGATCATAATAATTTACAAGAAGATTGTAAACAAAATCAGTATATTGTTTTTGTTTGAAATAATTATATAGTTCAGTGACTTTTCTATACCCAAGATATTTTTTTATTTTAGATAGGGCTGTAAATATTGAATTTTCATCAGAATATGGGAGATAATTATCAAGAGTGTATTGCACTCTAAAATCTATACTTGGATTAACAAGAATGTTAATCCCATTTTTCATTAAAGTATATAGAGAATTTGGTAATGTAACTTTACCAATTTTCTTGCTTTCCCCTTCTACTATAACAAAATTATTGTAATTTGATATATAGAAATCTTTCCATATTTTTGTTTCAAAACTTTTTTGCGTTACATGTTTGAAATCCGGTTCCCCTATAAAACCAAAAGTTGAACCTTTGTGGGCTGCCGCACCTTCCAAATCTATAACAGGAAAATTTTCTAATTTTAAAGTCCTTAAAAAACTAGTTTTTGCAGAACCAGTGGGTCCATAAATAACTATGGTTTTTGGTCTGTATGAAAATCCTAGTTGGCATTCAAAAAAATTAAAAACAAATTTTCTAAAAGCTTTATAACCACCTTTTAACTTAAGTACATTTAAGCCTGCAAGCTTTGAAAAGGCTACCATAGCTTCACTTCTATCTCCTCCTCGCCAGCAGTACATTATGGTATCTTTTTTATTTTTATTAACAACATTCTTAACTCGATTCATTAGAAAAGGGATTTTAGGGCTTACAATTTCTATACCTTTAAATTTCGCTGAATGGACTCCTTTTGTTTTATAAATTTTACCAACTATTGCTCTTTCTTCATCGTTCAACAATGGTATGTTTACAGCATAAGGTAGATGATCAGCTAAAAATTCTGAAGGTGATCTTACATCAATAAAACTAAAACTAGATAGTCCTTTCTTCAATACATCATCAAGGAGAACTTCTTCAATATACAACATTATTTTTCGATATGTTTTAAAATTTCAATAAATTGTTTAACTGAGTTTCTAAGAGTCTTCTTTTTACTATGAACTAGATATACGTCTTTTTCTACTACTAAATCCACAATAGGTATACCAATGACTTCGTTAGTACATATTTCATTTTTTAATGCATATTCACTCATAAAACCTATTCCTAATTTTCTTTTAACACTATGTAATACAGCATGTGTTGTACTAACAGTAGCAACTACATTTAAAGAATCAAAATCATACCCTTTTCTCTTCAAAGCATGCTCGACAGCTGCTCTTGTACCAGAGCCAAGTTCTCTTACGATAAAATTTTCATTTAAAATTTCTTCTAGGAAAATACTATCTCTAGTATAAAAAGGATGCTCTTTGTGAACAGCAAGAATAATATTGTCTTTTAAATATGGAGTATATTCTAATCCTTTTTTAGGAATTTTTCTTGAAACAAGAGCAAAATCTAATATACCATCATAAACTCTTTGAACTATAGCTTGGGAATTTCCAACATCAATGGTAAAATAAGTTTTTGGATGTTTTTCTTTAAATTGTTTTATAGCCGTAGGAAGGATAAATTCTGAAAGAATCGTACTAGAACCTATCCTGATATGCCCACTAATTTCGTGTAAGAACTCTTTTATTGCCTCATATGCTCTTTCCCTTAAATCGAGCATATCTACAGCATATGGGTAAAATATTTCACCAGCTTCAGTTAATAAAACTTCTTTAGATAATCTTTCAAACAATTTGACACCTAATTCTTCCTCTAATGAATTGATGTGGGTGGATACAGTTGGTTGGCTTAATAATAACTTCTCTGCAGCCCTTGAAAAACTCTTATACTTTGCAACAAACACGAATGCTTCTATCTGTTTGAAATCCATAACAACCTCTCTTCAAAATATTTTATAATACTTATAAATATTATTAAGGATATTATAGAAAAAATCAATAGATAATTTTACTCTGGAGTACCCCTGTATAAAGACTAAAAAATATTGAACAACATACAATAAACTGATATAATTATACATAGTTAACATAATACTGAAAAAAAGGAGTTATTTATGGAAATCAAGAAAGAAGTGAAAAATGGTATTTTTATTTATAAAATAAATTCCTTTCGAATAGACGCATCAAATGTAAATGGTTTAAGAAACATAATTACACCAGATATTAAAGAAGGTACTAAAATACTTCTTGACTTATGCTCAGTGGACTATATGGATAGTACATCATTAAGTGTTTTGGTATTCTTTCACAAAGAAGCTTTAAAGAAAAACGCTAAACTTAGAATTGTAACAGATAATGAAAAGGTTTTATCCATTTTCATAACTACAGGTTTAATAAGAGCTCTTGAGATTTCCAAAAATTTATCAGAAGCTATCAACGAACTTAGCAATGAAACCTAATGTTTTAGCTCATGTGTCTATACAATCAGATTTAAAACTTTTACCAGAAACTATTATTTATATTATCGATATCCTGAAAAGAAAAAATATTTATAAAACATCAGAAGAGTATTTCTATCTAGAGCTTGTTTTATCCGAGTTAGTTAGTAATGCCATAATCCATGGTAACAAGAATGATAAAAATAAAACAGTTAATATAACTGTATATTTACATAATAATATATTGACTTTTGAAGTAACTGATGAAGGAGAACTTTTTAATTTTAATCCATCCTCAAAACTAAATCCACTATCAGAGTGCGGTAAGGGATTATATCTTATAAAACAGCTTGTAGATGAAATCATTATTGAAAAAAACGTTCACAAAAAAGTTATTATCAATAAAATCATTAAAAACTCTGATTGTAAATCAAAAAATTTTAATATTGCGTAAAATTCTTAAATTGAAACTATAACATACTTTTAAATAACCTTAACTGATTCTATACCCGAAATACTTTTTATTTTTGTTATCAGTTTGTTGAGTTGATTTTTATCCGTTATTTCTATACTAAATGTTTGTCTAGCTTTACCTGACATTATTGGCCTTGCAGTAAATTCTATAATGTTTATCCCCATATCTTTGATTACATTTGTTATCTCACTTAAAATACCTGGACGATCCTCTGTAATTGAATCCACTTTCACTGACATTTTAAAACTTAAATCCACATTCCAATCCACATCAATGATACGATTTTCATCTATAGCAATATTTCTAAAATTTTTACAATTTTCTTTATGAACCACTACACCACGTCCTCTAGTAATATACCCTTTGATTTTATCTCCAGGCAAAGGTTTACAGCATTGAGCAATCTTAACCATCATATTATCAATACCATCAATTATAAAAGGATTTTTTCTGGACACACTCTTTGAGGGTTGAATATTCTGAACTTCCTTTGGTTTCACAAAGACATGAACAACCTGTTTTGGAGAAAGCCTCCCATAACCAACAGCTTTAATTAAATCATCAAAGTCCTTTAAACCAAATTTATCCAAAATCTTCTTTAAATTAATTTTATCCTTAACTACTTCTTCAAAAACTAATTCATGCTCATCAAATGTTTTATTAAGAAGATACTTCCCCGTTTCAATAGCCTTATCCTCTTCTTTTTTACGTAAATAACTTCTTATCCTTGTTTTAGCTCTGTTAGTTTTAACAAAATTTAACCAATCTCTACGAGGCTCCTGATTTGATGAAGTTAAAATCTCTACCTTCTCACCATTTTTTAATTTGTATTTTAAGGACACCATTCTACCGTCAACCTTTGCTCCTACACATCTGTGCCCCACTTCTGTATGTATTGCATAAGCAAAATCTATTGGAGTAGAACCAATCGGTAACTCCACAATATCTCCATTAGGAGTAAAAACATATATCTGTATAGGTAAAACATCTTCCTTTAAAGCCTCCACAAACTCCTTTGGATCTTTCAAATCCTTTTGCTCCAGCAATTGCCTGAGCCAAACAAAAGTCTTGTCCTCTTTAGGGTCAAAAACTTTACCTTCTTTATATTTCCAATGCGCAGCGATCCCTTCTTCAGCAATTCTGTGCATTTCATATGTTCTTATTTGAAACTCAACCTTCATTCCTCTAGGACCAATAACAGTAGTATGCAAAGACTGATACATATTAGATTTGGGCATAGCTATATAATCTTTTATTCTTCCCTGTATCGGCTTCCACAAATTATGAATAACACCCAACGCAGCATAACACTCAGGAACTGTTTTTACCAAAATTCGTAATGCAAGAAGATCGTAAATTTCATCAAAAGAAGTTTTTTTTCTAATCATCTTAGTATAAATGCTATAAAAGTGCTTAGGACGCCCTGTAACTTCAGCATTAATTCTTTCATCCTCAAGAGCTTTTTTTACAACAGCCAAAACTTCTTTTAAGTATTCTTCTCGCTCACTACGCTTTAACTTAACTTTATTATAAATATCATAATATGCCTCAGGATTAAGAATCCTGAATGATAAATCTTCTAACTCCCATTTTATCCATGCAATCCCAAGTCTATGAGATAAAGGGGCATAAATCTCTAAAGTTTCCTTTGCAATCCTTTTCTTTTTTTCTTCATTCAGATAATGAATCGTCCGCATATTATGAAGCCTATCTGCTAACTTTATGACAATTACCCTGATATCTTTAGACATAGAAATAAGCATTTTACGAAATGCTTCAGCCTGCTTCTCTTCGTGAGATTTAAAATTAATTTTTCCAATTTTTGAAACACCATCTACAAGAAATGCTACATCTTCCCCAAACAAATTTACCAGTTCTTCATAGGTTGCATCTGTATCTTCAAGAGTATCATGCAACAAACCTGCTACAACTGTATCAAGATCCATATTCATTTCTGCTAAAATATAAGCTACATTTAAAGGATGCGACAAATAAGGTTCACCACTTTTTCTGAGCTGACCCCTATGTTTCGTAGCAGCATACACGTATGCCTTATGTAATTTTTCTAAGTTCTTAATTCCATTTTTGATTAATCTTTCCTGAATATCTAGCAATCTAACAACTTTTTTCACTTCTGGCATATTAAACTCTTTTTATATCTTTTAATTTTAATAATATCGAACGATCTCCAAACCATTGATTAATTTCAGGAGTAAAAACAATATCAAAGCTATCATGATTTCTAACATATGATTGATAATCTTTCATATTGTAACCAACAACTTCAAAAACATACCGATCTTTTTCTATAAATCCTCTCATATGAGATTTATCCCTACCCGTAAACGCAAACTGCTGATACTTCTTTACATCCCTCATGCAAAACAATGGTTCTTGATTCCCCTGACCAAAAGGCTTCATTCTTTCCAACCAATTCATAAGGTCCATATTTATATCTTTAGGTTTAACTATGGCATCTATAACAAGCTCAGGATGTTGCTGATTAGTACCCCTATATTTTTTAATAACTTCATCAAAACGTCTTTGAAGTAGTTTTATATTTTGCTCATAAAGCTGTATACCAGCTGCATATCTATGCCCACCAAATTTTAGAAAAAGATCTGAAATTTCCTTTAAACAATCATAAAGATGAAAGTCTGCAATACTTCTAGCAGAACCTTTTCCAACCCCTTCCTCAAGGGAGATAACAATGGCAGGTTTATTATATTTTTCTGCAACCCTAGACGCCACAATCCCAATTATCCCAGGGTGCCATCTATCAGAATATAATACTATACCTGAGTACTTTTGTGCCAAACCAAGCCTTTCAATTTTATTGAAAGAATCTGATAAAATTCTTCTTTCCATCTCCTGACGATACTTGTTTTCGATATCAAGTTCTTCTGCAAGCCATCTTGCTTCGTTTTTATTTTTAGTAATAAGCAACCTCACTCCCCTATTACTCTCCCCAAGCCTCCCCACAGCATTAATTCTTGGGGCCAAAACATACCCTACATGGGATACTTCAATATTAGTATTTAATAAACCAGTTACTCTTTTTAATTCATTTAAACCTATTCTTACATCTCTACTAGATAGTATTTTAAGCCCATGTTTTACAAATATTCTATTTTCATCTACCATTGGGACAACATCAGCTATTGTCCCTAAAGCCACAATATCAAGATATTTTTTCAAATTAGGCATTTTATCTTTAAAAAAATTATTAATAGAAAGAAAATATCTTATTGCCATAATAAACTTAAAAACTACCCCTACTCCGGATAAACCCTTAAATTCATATTCATCATCTTCTCTTATAGGATTCAACACACTGTAAGCATTTGGTAATTCATCAAAAGGTCTATGATGATCTGTAATTATTACATCAATTCCACATGCTTTTGCATATTCAATTTCATCTATAGCAGTAATACCACAATCTACCGTTATCAAAAGTGATATTTTTTTTAACCTCAGCTCATCAATAGCCTCAAAATTCAGCCCATATCCTTCTTCCAGTCTGTTTGGAATATAGTATATAACATTTGCTCCAAGCTCTTTTAGAAACAAATAAATTAAGGCTGTAGAAGTAACACCATCTACATCATAATCACCGTAAATACATATTTTCTCTTTAGCTATAATTGCTTCATATACTCTCCTCACAGCTTTTTCCATATCCTTCATATGGAAAGGGTTTCTCAAGCTTTGTAAAGGAGTATTAAAAAACGTATTTAAATCATTAGAAGTTAATACTCCTCTTTTGAAAAGAGTCATACCAACAGGTATTGGCAAATGCCACTTATCTAAAAGATCAAAAAGTTTTTCTATATTAACTTCTTCTATAAACCACTCATATCTTGGGGAACAACCCAAATATTTTTTCATTTCTTCACCAAGTTAGATTTATAACAACAATATCTGTTTTTTATGATATAGAATTTTTTATTTAAATCAACATGTTTGATTTTACTGAAATTATTACACAATACACACTAAAGCATTAAAAAACAAAATATCAATCGTCATTGCTTAAAAAATATCTTTAATACTACCACTTAATGCTAACAACGAAATATCCATCATTATCAATAAAAGTTTTTATAAAATTATACTATTGAATAGTGTCTTACTGTAATAATACCTGCTATTTTTCTATCCCCTCACGGGCAAGTATCCCTTGATGGAAGTAGTGTTTTATCTCCTTAAATTCTGTAACCAAATCAGCAACTTCGATAAATTCTTTTGGAGCATATCTGCCAGTTAAAACAATCTCTAAACTCAAAGGCTTCTCCTTTATCAGATTTAAAATTTCATCTTTTTCAATCAACCCATAGTAAACAGCAACATTTATCTCATCTAGAATTACCAAATCATATTGCGTTGTATTTATTAATTTTTTTACTTCCTTAACCCCCTCTAATACAAGTTTATAATCAATATTTTCAGGTTTACCCCTTATTAAACAACCTCTACCAAATGTCTTCATATCGATATTTTTAATTTGTGCAAGTATATTATGCTCATTATATTTAGCGGTTTTCAAAAATTGAGCAAACAAAACCTTAAATCCTGCTCCAGCAGCTCGTATAGAAAGACCAATAGCTGCTGTAGTTTTCCCCTTTCCATTACCAGTATAAAGCTGTACAAAACCTCTACTCAACATCATTTAACAGATATAAATCACTTATTATCTTCTTCTACCGCTTCTAAAAGCTCATTAGCAAATTCTGGTAAAGCAGAATCAACTCTCACCCATGGTGAAATAAGCCTTATCCCTATAGGATTTTCCAAGAAATCACTTTTAGCATTATCTATTGCTTGGGTAAAAGCTTCAACAGCAGCAATCTCTTTATGCCTGTCAAAAGCAACACCATTTATCATTGCTAAAGCATTAAACGATTCAATGGCTATCCTAGCCTGCTGAAAATAAGTACTCACAAGAGATTTGAAAAAAGCTTCAGACAAAAGTATCCCTTCTTGACTCAATATTCTAAAAAGTGTCTTAGCAATATCTGTTGCCATTCGTAGTAAACCCTTATTTGGCTGATTTTTGTCTATGGTATTATGTTTATGTTCATATGTTTCTAAAACTTCAACCTGACAGATTCTATTAATTGAAGTATTTTGATAAATTTCACTTAATAATGATACCTCTAAACCCCAATCAGGAGAAAATCTTATACCTTTAGCAAGCTCTCTAATTATAGCAAATTCTCCTGATAAGGCATATCTAAAACTATCCAAATAATCCAAAAATTTATTATCATAACCTAATAATTTTTTTAAAGATCTTACAAGTGGTGTAAAAAATAACCTCATAACACGACCATATATTTTATCAGACACTCTCGCATAAAACCCCTTGCTAAATTCATAATTTAGACCACGATGAATAATAGGAAAAACCAACTTTGCTACAATATCCCTTTTATAATTTACTATGTCACAATCATGTAATGCTATAGCATAAAATCTATTATCAGCTAATATATACCCAAGAGCCATCCACACAACTCTCCCTTTACCTGGTATATTTAGGGGAAAACCTTTTTGCAGTAATTTAGAATACAAGTTTTGTATTTTTTTACCATGATTCCAAACTATTTTTACATTTTGAGGTAATTCACTCATTACTTTTTTAACATGTAAAAATTGCTCTTCATTTGCCTGATCTAGAGATAGAACTATTGTATCTATAAAATAAGCCTCTTTTAATTCTTCAATAATAGTGTACATCGCAGGTCTTTCAAATTCTGAATATAATGCTGGCAACAATAGTGCAATCTTTCTTTTATCAACAAATTGCAAAATCTCAGCTTCAATTTCTTCTATTGGCCTTTTCGTAACATTTTGTAAAGTTGTAATAATGCCATTTTGAAAAAAATCAGCCATGAAACACTCCTAAAATTTTTAATAATCTAATTACCTCATAATTAAAACCTTTAGGACCTACAAGCTCTGATTTAATCACATTTTTTATCCTACATTCCACATGTTCCCCATCCCATCTTTTAACTAATACTGGATAATCTACTTTTTCTAGCAAATCAATATCGTTGCTGCTATCCCCTATACCTATTGTAACAATATTTTTATATTTTTTCATATAAAATTTTTTGACTTTTTCTACAGCATTCCCTTTATCTTGATATTTACCAACAAGATGATAAAATCTTCCACCTTTTAATATTTTAAATTTACTTTTTTCCACTTCCCTCAAAAGTACCTCAACCACGCATTCATCCATTAGAATAAAAGGTTCACTGAAGTCCCTCATCTTACTAAGCAAAAGTTTTTCATAAGGTAGTCCCATAATTCTTATAAGCTCATCATCTTCCATCTCAGAAAAAAGCTTTAACTTACACTTCTTTTTTAAATTCTGACCAAACTTAATCAAATCCTCTCTTTTTTCTCCTAATATTAAAGCATAATAACCATTTCCAAGCCTCTCAGCAATTCTTTTAATATTCTCATCAATATCTTTTTCCCTAAAAATTATACCACCACCATTTTCCACAATAAAAGGTTGATAAATTCCCATATCTTCTTGTAGTTTTAAAACTTCAGCCCTTGTTTTACTTGTGGTAAAAATTAATGGCACATTGATTTTTTTTATAATTGCTATGGCTTCCTTAGCCGCTTCATAAGAATAAGTATTATGATCAAGAAGTGTACCATCAAGATCAGTAAATATAATTATTTTTTTCATATACTTATAATGAAATAACTTTTTAATTTTGTAAAGATTTTTAAATTATATTAGATTTACAAATAACTACGAACTACAATTTGTTCAAAGCATGATTCAAGAATATTACACAATCTTATAAAATCACACATATGCTAACAACAAAAACATTGCCTACCTACTATTACTTTCTGTAATGATAAAAATACAATTATCTCACTAAGGATCATTGTCTAATTATTAAGATTTGTGCTTGGGAATTGGCAAATATTCAACGGAAGAGGTTCGCCTTACAGGTTGAGGATACAAACTCATCAGTTGCATAACCTCTGTAGGGATATCGCTAGAAACATGCAAACCCATTTTTTTTGCCTCATCAAAAGTTATGGGATAATCATGAGTCCAAGTACCTGTGGATAATATTTTTGCAAGTTCTCTAGACTTTTCATCTTCATACTTATCACAGAGTAACTCATATACCGCATTTTCAAGCTGATTTATTGCTTTTTTTGATATATCTGCCAAAATTAGTGTCTTATCATCAATTTTGTTAATATCTTTTTGCTCTAGAAGTTTTAATACTGAAGCAGCAGGATATTCTCCAAGCTGAGGATCAACAGGTCCAAGCACAGCATTTTCACTCATTACAATTTCGTCTGCCGCCAATGAAATCAATGTCCCGCCACTCATAGCATAATGAGGTACAAAAACTGTTACTTTCCCTTTATGTCTTTTTAAAGCCCTTGCAATCTGCAAAGATGCTAACACTAAACCTCCAGGAGTATGTAAAATAAGATCAATAGGAACATCATCATCTGTCATTTGAATTGCCCTTAACACCTCTTCAGAATCGTCCACATTGATATATTTGTAAACAGGAAACCCTAAAAAACTCATAGTTTCTTGCCTATGAACAAGAAGAATTACTCTTGAACCTCTATTTTTTTCAATCTTTGCAATCAAACGCTGTCTAGCTGATTCTATCATCCTCTGTTTTATCACTGGCTGCATAGCTGCCAGCATGAAAAAGAGCCAAAAAAGCTCATTAAATCCCATATCCCACCTCTTTTAACGAAAATATCTATACAAAAGTTCATCAGGGAAATAATCCCTATAATAATCATTATTTTTTTTGAAAAATTTATGAAATAGCATACCAAAAACAAAACCACCAATATGCGCCCACCATGCAATACCAGATGCATTTTGATTAACTATTAAAGTAAATGTACCCGAAATTATTTGAGAGAAGAACCAAAAACCTAAAAATACTACCGCAGGAATTTCAAAGAAAAAAGGGAAGAAAAATACAGGTATAAGTGTAATAATCCTAGAGTGAGGAAACATTATAAAATACGCACCCATAACTCCCGCAATAGCGCCAGATGCCCCCACAGCCGGGACAACCGAATCTACATTAAAAATGAAATGTGTGAAACTCGCAGCAAGCCCTGATAAAATATAAAAAATTAAATATTTAAAATGTCCAAGTCTATCCTCTACATTATCCCCAAAAATATAAAGGGTCCACATATTACTAATTAGATGAAACCAGCTACCATGTAAAAACATATTGGTAAAAAAAGGCCAATAATTATCTATATGTAAACCAGCAAAATAAGCCCATTCTGGATGAGTGTATCTTGCAGGTACAAGTCCAAAAATATAGAAAAATCTGTTTAAAATATCAGGAGGTAAAGATACTTCATAAAGAAAAACTACTATATTAACTAAGATTAAAACATAATTAACAAATGGTGTTTCTCTCCGGGGAATAACATCTTTAATAGGAATCATAAAAATATATTATACTTAATACAAAAAAAATCAACCAGTTCATAAAGTAAAAAGCTTCACCGGTTTTTACACCAGTGAAGCTTCAACTATGTTATTAAAAAATCATATATTCAAAACATCAAACATTGAATAAAAACCTGCAGGCTTATCTTTAATCCATTTTGCAGCAGCAAGTGCCCCCTTTGCAAAAGTATCTCTCGTATGAGCTTTGTGAGTTATTTCTATTCTTTCTCCATTTCCGCAAAACATTACTGTATGCTCTCCCACAATATCCCCTGCTCTCACAGTTTGTATCCCAATCTCATTATCCTTACGCTCTCCAATTAATCCTCTTCTACAATAAACCGCATCCTTTTCAATATCCCTATTAGTTGCTTTTGCCACCACCTCAGCCATTTTCATAGCTGTACCACTTGGTGCATCCTTTTTCAGCCTATGATGCGCCTCAATTATTTCTATATCATAAATATTACCAACTGCTTTAGCTACCATCTCTAACACTTTAAAAGTTAAATTTACACCAAGACTCATATTTGGAGCAAGCAACACAGGTATTTTACTTGATAGACCTTTTATTTTCTCTACCTCTTCACTTTCAAACCCTGTTGTCCCTATTACCACAGGTTTACCAATCTTTTCATACATATCTAAATTTTTCATAGTTACAGTTTTAAAAGTAAAATCTATCAAAACATCAACATCTTTAGTTGCTACCTCGAAAACATCCGTTATTTTCACACCTATACTGCCAATACCAGCCACTTCTCCAGCATCAATTCCAACAAACGCTGATTCTTGAGCTTCAAGAGCACCTGCTATTTTAATAGAACTATCATCTTTACCAAGCGCAATAATTCTTCTTCCCATTTTCCCTGCAGCACCAACCATACAAATAGCTGTGATACTCATAGTAACCTCTCTAATTTTTTAAATTTAATCCTAAGTCAAGTAATACTTTTCTTAGTTTTTCAGTATTTGATTCTGTCATTGATACAAGTGGAAGTCTAATATCATTTTCAATCATTCCCATTAGATAAAGAGCTTTTTTTACAGGAATTGGGTTTGTTTCAAGAAAAATAGCTTTAAATAATGGATAGAGTTTATAATGTAAGCTTCTTGCTTTTTCGATATCACCTGCAAAAAATGAATCTACAAGTTCAGCCATCATATCAGGCACAATATTAGTGGCAACGGAAATAACACCATCTCCACCTAGGCATAAAAGTGAAAAAGTTAAAGAATCTTCTCCACTCAGAAGTAGGAAATCGTCGTCCGTGCCAGCAATAATTTCAGCAGCCTGATCAAGAGAGCCACTTGCCTCTTTGATACCAACTATATTTTTTATCTTAGAAAGCTCAATAACTGTATCTGGTAACATATTTACTGCAGTTCTACCTGGAACATTGTACAGAATAATTGGTATATCCACAGCCTCTGCCACAGACTTGAAATGTTCATACAATCCTTTCTGAGTCGGTTTATTATAATAAGGTGTAATGACAAGAGCTGCATCAGCACCAGCTTCTTTGGCATGATTTGTAAGATATATCGTTTCATGCGTACTATTTGATCCTGTTCCAGCAATTACAGGTACTCTCCCTTTTACCTGATCAATGACAATATCAATAACCTTACAGTGCTCTTCATAGGTCAGTGTGGCAGATTCACCTGTCGTACCGCAAGGCACAATTCCATCTGTTCCATTCGCAATCTGAAATTCCACTAACTCTCTTAGTTTATCTTCATCCACATCCCCATTTTTCATTGGCGTCACTATAGCCACAATACTACCTTTAAACATGACATCCTCCTTCTTAATATTCTAAAGCTTCTCTATTCAGTACTCCTGTATAAACAACCCTTGCTTCACCTTCTAAATAAACCTTACCATTTTCCAGATAAACCTTTAACAACAAACCACTACTTGTTTCAATCTCTACAGGTGATTTTACAATCCCTTTTTTAACCGCCACAATTGATGTGGCCACAGAGCCTGTCCCGCAGGCCATAGTTTCATTTTCTACGCCTCTCTCATAAGTACGAACTTTCAGCTTGTTTTCTCCTATTTTTTTATAAAAATTCACATTGGTACCCGCAGGTTGATAAAACTCATGAAATCTAATACCCCTACCGTATTTCACTACATCGAAATTTTCTATATCATCCACATCAACAACTGCATGAGGAACACCTGTATTTATACTGGAAACAGTTAGTTCTTCTCCATTCAAATTCAAATTATAATCTATTTTCTCATCAAAGGGATCGGTAAGCTGCACTTTAACATTGAAACCATCCATAATTTCAGCTTCAATAATTCCGGCAATAGTTTCAAAAGCCATTTTTCTACCAGCAATCCCATTCAAATATGCAAATCTTGCGGCACATCTTGAACCGTTTCCACACATTTCCGCTACTGACCCATCAGAATTAAAAAATTGCCATTTGAAATCCACATTATCTGAATTTTCAATTAAAATAAATCCGTCTGCACCCACTGATACACATCTTGCACACACTTTAGGTATAAACTCATTTAGGTTTATATCATTCATCTTACCATCACGATTATCTATGATAATAAAATCGTTACCACTACCTGTCATTTTATAAAAAGAAATATTCATAATTAGCACCTCTTTTACCTATAAATCTTCAGGAATATATTCTGGACCTATAAGGTCATCATAGGTCTCTCTTCTTCTCACGATATAGTACTTGTTTTTATTGACAAGTATTTCAGGAACTCTTGGCCTTGAATTATAATTTGAACTCATTGTAAAACCATAAGCGCCGGCACTCATCACTGCCACCAAATCACCCTGCTGAAAATCAGGGATATCTCTATCCTTAGCTAAAAAATCTCCTGTTTCACATATTGGCCCAACGATATCACCATAAACGTTTTTGTAATTTCCTTCTTTAACTGGCTTTATCTCATGATATGAACCATACAGCGTAGGTCTCATCAAATCATTCATTGCAGCATCTACAATTTTAAAACTTTTCAATTCTGTATCTTTAGTATAAAGAACTTTTGTTACAAGAACTCCCGCATTGCCAGCAATAACTCTTCCTGGTTCAAACACAAGGGTTACATCAACTTCTTTTATCACATCAATGAGCTTATCTGCATACTCCTTAGGTGATGGAGGCGTCTCATCTTTATATTTTATTCCAAGACCACCACCAAGGTCCAAATACTTTATCTCAATTCCTTTATCTTTGAGATTCTTCACAAGTTCTACCATAATCTTTGTGGCATCCACAAATGGTGACACATCTGTAAGCTGAGAACCTATATGACAGTGAGCACCAACCACTTCAATATTTGAAAGACTCGCTGCATATTCATATTCATGATATGCCTTTTCTACAGGAATCCCAAACTTGTTCTTTTTCAAACCTGTAGAAATATATGGATGAGTTTTTGGATCCACATTTGGATTAACTCTTAAAGCGATTCTTGCTTTTTTATTTAATCTTTTTGCCACTACATTAATCTTTTCAAGCTCCTGAAGTGATTCAATATTAAACATCAAAATATCTGACTTTAAGGCAAACTCAATCTCCTCTTCTGTTTTTCCAACACCAGCATAAACAATCTTTTTGCTATCAATTCCAGCTTTTAGTGCTCGATATAACTCCCCTCCAGAAACAATATCAGCACCACAACCAAGCTTCCCTAACAAGTTCAATACAGCAAGGTTAGAGTTTGCTTTGACTGCAAAACAGATAATGTGAGGAACTTTTTTGAAACTCGCATCAAAATCTTCAAAATGCTTTCTAAAAGCTGCTGCACTGTACACATAAAATGGAGTCCCCACTTCATCTGCAATCTTCTTTAATGGTACATTCTCACAATACATTTCACCGTTCGTATAATGGAAGTGGTTCATTTTAATCTCCCTACATTTTTTATTTTTCATTTAACATTTAAAGGTATTTTTGTCAAAGGTTATAACGATTTTAAGCTAATCTAGCCTAAAAAATTAAAAAATAAATCATCCTTTAATTATTTTAATAAACTCATCCTCTGTTATATCAAAATCGATTTCTAGTGTTTTTACTCTACTCTTCTCCCCACGTATAATTTTAACCTTTGACTTACTTATTCCCAGTTTCTTAGACAAGAACTTAATCAACTCTTTATTTGCAGCACCTTCCACTGGAGAGGATACTATTCTTATTTTTGGCATCCCATTAAAAAAATCAACATATTCACTTTTTTTTGCTCCAGGTTGAATATAAAGAGTAATTCTAATCCCCATTCTTTCGACCTTTCACATCAGTAAAGTATGCACTGTTTAACAATAAAACATCCGTTTTCACGTCTATTGTCTCTTTTATATCCTCTTCAAACTCATTAATATAAAACTCACCATCCTTCATCATAGAAATTTCGTAAAAAGCATCAACACCTTCTTTGTTATCAATAACTGCATGGACTATCCGGCCATTTTTAAAATATATTTTTCCTTCTCCACTTTCTGAAAAAAACTCAATCATTATATTTTTTGTTGAAGCTGAAGAAATTTGTATAATATCAAAAAACGAAAAATCTTTTAGCTCCCCTGATATTTTTTCTAACCTCTTCTCATTTGTTTTACTAGCAAATAATCGATAATAAATATCTATAAATCTTTCAATTCTTCTTACATATAAAGCTGAAATTTCTGTAAATAAAATACCGTACCTGTTCTTGTCTCTAACGTTTCGAATCACTGCTTGAACATTTTTAATTTCTTTCCCATTTGGAAGGATAAAATTTAATCTAAGACAATCTCCAATGTCACATGGATAATTAACATGAATCAGAGCTCCTTTTACACTCAAATCAAGAATTATTGCACTTAACAGCTTTATACCTTTATAATTAATGTTACATGGTATTTTAACAATAATCCTTTTATAGTCTCTAAGTTTTGTAATTAAATAATCTTTAGGATAAGAAATCAATATCAAATTTGATGATTCAATTTCTCCAAAAATTTTGGTCTTAAATTCAACTAGAGAATCTTCAAAAGAATATCTCGCAGTAACAACATCATACATCTCAAACAATTTGTCAATATCTCTACTCGTTTCACATATCAAATACTTTCCAAAATCCCAACCTATAATTTTAGAGCTATAAAACTTCACTTTGTTTTCAACAAAAACAAGCTCTGAACCAATTTTAAACTCATTAAAAAACGATTCAGATACAAGCTCAGCTCTGATTTGTCTTTTTAATAGTTTACTAAATTTTAAAAGTTCGTTAGTTTCTTCAATAATCTTTGCAAGTTTTTTTTCTATCTGAGCAACACATAGATTTAAATCAACAACCTCTTGCACCTCTTCATTTTCTTCAATTTGCCGTTCTAAACTTTTTGTTTCTTCTTTTACAATACTATCAAATAGCTCATCTATTTCTATACCTTTCAGATTATTATCAACAGCAATAAGGTTAGCATAATATTTTAACAATTTAGCAGCAACTGAATTTGGATATAAATTTAAAAGAGGTATCTGTCTGTTAACAGACTCTTGGAAATTCTCTTCATCTGGTAAAAAACCTAAAAGTTGAACGTCTATCTGTAAAAACTTTCTCACTGTATCTTTAAATTTCTCAAAAATAGTCGCTACTTGTTGCTTTGACTTTGCTCTATTTATTAAAATCCTATAATTCTTAAAAACTCCTTTTTCTTTTAATACTTTTAAAACAGAATAACTGTCTTTAATAGATGTTACTTCTGGTAACAAAATTACAATAACTTCATCGGCAAGTTTAATAAAAGAGATTATCTCACTAGATATACCTGCCCCAGTATCTATTACCAAAAAATCATACAATAATTTAATCTTGCTAATCTCATTTTTAAGCTTATTTCTTTCTTTATTAGTTAATCTAGTTAGCTCTAAAATCCCGCTTCCCGCAGGTATAAGCGAAAAATTTGGCAATTTATCATGCTCAATAATAATTTCATCAATAGGAATATCCCTTTTTACAATATCTTCTATAGTATATTTAGGTTTTGAGCCAATAAGCAAATCTACATTTCCAAGAGCCAAGTCAGCATCCAACAAGGCAACTTTATAATTTAACTTTGTTAGAGCAATGGAAAGATTTAATGAAATATTAGTCTTGCCAACTCCACCTTTACCACTAGTAATGGTAATAACCTTCGTTTTTCTACTCATAATGAAATTATATCACGAATTGTAAATTTATCAAATTTAAAATAAAAAATCCGCTACACACCTCAGGCCCAATAATAAAAAACTACCATCACCACATTATTTGTTACCAATATAATTTGTATTAATTTTCAAGAAGTCACACTTTGTTGTTTATGGAAAAATCCTTATGAATTGTGCTATCTTATTTTTATGAAAATAAACTTTTAAATTGAATATCTTTTAAGTATAATAAAATTCATTGCATAAATTAGAATTACTCTTAGGAGGAATAAATGAACGCAGCCATTATTGGAGCCACAGGATATACAGGTTTTGAACTTATAAAAATTCTTTTAAAACACCCTAAAATTCATATCCGTAACATAACAAGTGATACGTATGCAGGCACACCTTATTCAATTCTCTATCCTCAACTAACTAATATTTTTGACAATAAAATAGAACCTAATGATTATGAAAAAATTATAGATAGTTGTGATATTGTGTTTCTCTGTTTACCACACTCAGCATCTATGGAGGCAGCAAACCTTTTTTACCAAAAAGGTAAAGTGGTAATAGATTTAAGCGCTGATTTCAGATACAGCGATACTACAATATACGAAATCGCTTATAGTACAAAACATAAATATCCAGAACTTTGCAAAAAAGCAGCCTATGGTATCCCAGAAATTTTTAAAAAAGATATTCAAAATTCTAAACTAATTGGAAATCCAGGTTGTTACCCTACAAGCATAATCATACCTCTTTTCCCTCTTTTAAAAGAAGGACTTATTACTGAAGAAATTATTGTTGATTCGAAATCAGGTGTCAGTGGTGCAGGGAAAAAACCAATAGAAAAAACTCACTTTTGCGAAGTAAATGAGGACTTCAAACCATATGGGATATTATCTCACAGACATGAATCAGAAATTGATTTTATACTAAAAAGAACAGATAAAAATATCGACTTGGTTTTCACTCCCCATTTACTACCTATAACAAGAGGTATTGAGTCAACTATTTATACAAAAAGTGATAAAAATATCGAAATACTTTATCAATGCCTATTTGATTATTATTCAAACTCTGCATTTGTAAGGATTTATAACAAAGGTAAAATCCCAGCAATAAAAAACGTAGTAAACACAAACTATATTGACATCGCCATTTTTAAACGAAAAGACAGAGTTGTAATCGTTTCATGTATAGATAATCTGGTAAAAGGGGCAAGTGGACAGGCTGTCCAAAATATGAATATTGTATTAGATTTTAATGAAACTCTCGGACTTTTATAGGAGGCAATTATGATTTTAATAAAAGATGGTGGTGTTGCTACCCCTTTAGGTTTTCAAACAGCAGGAATCAATATTGACATAAAAGGAACAGGCTCAACGAAAAAAGACTACGGACTTTTAATTAGTGATGTACCATGTCAAGTCTCAGCTACCTTTACCAAAAACAAAGTAAAAGCTGCCCCTGTCATTTATGATATGAAACTACTTGACGAACAATCTGACTTCTACGGTATTATAGTAAACAGTGGAAATGCCAACGCATGTACGGGGAAAAAAGGCTATGATGACACAAAAGAAATCTGTAAAAAAGCTGAAAATATTCTCAAATTACCAGATAATTCATTACTTATGGCATCCACAGGAGTAATAGGAGTTAATCTTCCAACTGAAAAAATGCTTCAATTTGTAAATAAACTTGTAGAAAATCTTGACGATGAAGATTCAAACTTTTCTGAATCAATACTTACAACTGATACCAAGCCTAAAAAGTTAGCTGTATTAGTGGAAACTGAGAATGGTGCATTTGTAGTTGGTGGTGTTGCTAAAGGAGCAGGAATGATTGCTCCAGATATGGCTACAATGCTTGCTTTTATTACTACAGATGCCCTAATTGATAAAAAAATTCAGGATGAAGCACTCCTTTCAGCTGTAGAAAACAGCTTCAACAGTATCACTGTAGATGGTGATATGAGCACAAATGATTCTGTCTTCCTATTCTCCAACGGTATGAGTGGAATTGATGTAAATCACGGAAACAATTATGAGCTTTTTACAGAAGCATTGAATTTTGTGTGTAGTGAACTTGCAAAAATGATTGTAAAAGACGGTGAAGGAGCTACAAAATTTATAACAATTACGGTTAAAAATGCAAAAAGCTATGATGATGCAAAAAAATGTGCTTTCAAAATTGCCAATTCTCCTCTTTGCAAAACAATGTTTTTTGGCTCAGATCCTAATTGGGGCAGATTGATGGCAACAATCGGCGCTTCCATGGTAGAATTCAATGAAGACAACGTAGATATATACTTTGACAATCTAAAATATGTTACAAACGGCACACTAATAGATACTAAATTAGAAGACAAAGCTTACGAAATAATGAAAAAAAATAAATTTACCATTACAATAGATCTAAAAATGGGAAATTCCTCAAAAACAGTATATACATGTGATTTCTCATACGATTATGTAAAAATCAACGCTGATTACAGGACATAAACTGTATAGGCAAAAGTTTGATGTAGACGTTGGTGAATGAGTTTATAATTTTCATATTTTATACTTTCACTCACACTTACACATATACCTTTACTGTAAATAGTCATCTAATTGCACTTTGATAAAAGCAGCTATAGGTAACGAGAAAATCATACCAGATATACCAAACAAAAATCCACCTGCCATTATAGAGAATATAACAACCACCGGATGTAATCCAAGGCTTTCACCAATTATCTTAGGAGTAAGAAAATTACTTTCAATAATCTGAACAACTGTAAAACCCAACATCACCAAAATTGGATGCAAAATATCCTGGAACTGAATTATTGCAAAAATTAATGACGAAAGAAAACCAATGACAAATCCCAAATATGGAACCATACTTAAAAACCCTGCAGTTATTCCTATAAATAGTGCCCCATCAATTCCTATCAAAAGCAAAACTACGCTGTACATTATAGCTAAACATAATGAGACAATAAACTGTCCTCTAAAATAACTTTTTAATATTTTGTTAAACTGTTCTCCTTTATAAACTAGCTCATCACTCCCTTTTTTCAGGACAACTTCTTTAAGTTTCTTAACTATAAGATCAAAATCTTTTAAAAAATAAAAAATTAATATAGGAACAATTGAATAAAGCAATATCCAATTCAAAACACCTCCCATCGACGCTTTAAAAAAATTTAAAACCTGAATCATAATGCTTGAGATTTTACCTAAGTTTTTTAAAAACACTTCTTTAACTTCCTCAATATAAACCTTATATTGAGGATATAGTTCAACACTCTTTAACTTTACATCTAATTTTTGTATATATATTGGAACTTTCATTATAATCTGGTTAATCTCTGTAATTAACAATGGAATAAAAAACATTAAAAGAATAATCACTACTAATGAAAAAAGAATAAAAACAACTAAAACAGCCAATGTCCTATTAATTTTCAAGCTCTCCAATTTATCCACAATAGGATCTAGTAAATAAGCAACAAAAAAAGCTATTGCAAAAGGTGCAAGCATCACATCTATTTTTTTCAATAAATAAAAAATTAAAAAAAGTAACAGGATAAACAAAAATTTTTTAAAATCTATTTCAATTTTTATAATTTTCATGTTATACTTATAACACATTTAGTTAATAATTTGAAGTTGATTTAACCATGTACTTAATTTTTCAAAATATGAATTTAAAGTTTGCGTTAGGTGCTAATTATATAAAGAATATTAGTTTGATCAATTATATCTATCCTATACCGTTACAAAATGATTTTTTATTAGGAATAACAAATATCAAAGGTGAGTTATATCCAGTAATAAATTTATCTTCTTTTTTCTCGGAATCCAACTCTGTATCAATATCCAAATACCTTATAATATTAACTCCTCCGTATGACTTCATACTAACTTCCGACGGAAAAATGCATCTCAGTGAAAATTTAGATAATCAAGTAGAAAAGTCCACTTCATGCGAATTCATAAAAGAAGAACATAAGTTTGAAAAAGAAACTGTTTATTTATTAAACTTAGACAAAATCAAGGAAGATTTAGTAAACACCTTAACAAAGGGGGAAAAATGAAACGGATAAGTTTAAAAAACGTACTGATTTTTAGAATCATCGCTCTTACACTTCTTTTCGGTATATTTTCATTAATTTTTTACACTATTATAACTAATCTGATGAATAGCATCGCTCAACAATTCCTGATTTCCATGGGAAAGAATATCAAAACCACAATTGAGTCTGTTGTTAATTCTGAACAAATTGGGTTTCAAGCACTCTCTGAAAAGCTCGTAAGCAAAAAAGATGTCGATGATTTTAAAAATGATATAAAAAAATACAACTATTCATTGTTTCAATATAGAAATAACAAAGAAATATTTTCTCCATTAAATTCAAACGCTAGTAAATCATTACCAGAAGACTTACTAAAACTTTTGAGTCAAAATAAATTAGTAACATATTATTATATCAAGAACAATTCATTAATAATAAATAGGTACTTACTACTTGATAACAATGATTTAATTTACCAATTCGTGAAAAAAATCAACCTCGATATAAAACATCCCTTCATAAACATGCAAATAAATTATTCCACAAAAATTTTATATGATGAATATAACAAATCAATCAAATCATCAGAAGTTATCACTAGAAAGAATTCGCAAATAGAGCTAAACATCCCCGAAGCAGGCCTAAAAATATATTTAAGCCTAAGCTCATTTTTACCAATCACAAACGCAAAAATTTCATCAATAATCATACTTATAATTTTACTATACTTAATCTGGCTAATAAGTGAGATTTTCTTCATTAGATTTACAACAAAACCATTGTTTGATATTTTTGCAAACTTTAAAAGAATCCAAGCTGGAAGTAGAGATTTGAGATTTGGAAATTTTTCAATTTATGAATATGATATAATTGCAAAAGCAGCAGAAGAAACCTTAAATGAGCTCCATCAGGAAGAAATAAAAGTAAATACCATTTTATCAAGACTACCAATCCCTGTGGCAGTATTTGATAAATCTTTCAACATAAATTATCGAAACAAAAACTTTGACAAATTATTTGAGCTTGATAACGATAAAAATTACAACCTCTTAGATCTTGTCCCTGAATCAATGAAAATATTAGAAGAACATATCGATAAATTTGTCAATTCACTAAAACAAAAATATAGATTTGAGTTATACGACCCAAAATATGATGCTTATTATATCGTACGATTGGGTAAAATCCTTGACAATCAAAATAAATTAATCGGTTATCTTATTACATTTAATGATATATCTAACCAGAAAAAAGATAATTTGATTCAAGAAGAAAGAGCAAATAAGCTGCAAAAAATTGTAATGAATATAGAAGAAGCAGTTATTCACCTTAATAACTCTTCATCAGAGCTTGAAGCTTCAGCTTCTACTCTAAGCTCAATGCTTTCACAGCAAAATACAAGTATTTCAGAAACAAACACTTCCATAATGGAGTTAAACACTTTTACAGAACAAATATTATCATCTTTAAATAACATTACCAACAAAAGTGATGCAATAAATGAAGAGACAAAAAAAACTGAAGAAAAAATAACCGAATCCAATGAAGGAATGAAAGAATTAACTAATAAAATCAATAAAGTATTCGAGATTACAAATAATTTAAATCAAAAAACTAATGAAATCAGAAAAATACTAAAAACCATTTATGAGATTTCAGAACATACAAATATACTTTCTTTAAATGCATCTATAGAAGCCGTAAGAGAAGATTCAAACAAAGAAAGCTTTAAAATAATTGCTGAAGAAATAAGAGAGCTTTCTGAAAAAACCTACAAATTTACATCTGATATCGAAAATAAAATAGAAACCATTAGTTCATTTTCTACATCATCAGTAATGATTGTTGAAGAAACTATAAAAAATATTGAAGAGGGTTACGAAGACGTAAAATCGTTGTCTGAAAATTTTGAAAAAATCTTCTTAGAAATTCAAGACTTAAACTCCAATTTACATGAAATTATTAATGCAATTAAAGACCTTAAACAAGCTACAAATGATATTTCCAACACTTCCAACGAAATGCTTGCAGCCATGAACGATGCTTTAAAATCCGCCAACGAAACATTGCAAACAGCACAAGATATCAAAGCTGTAGCAAAAACATTAAGAGAAACTATTGACGTTATTAATAAGTTGAAAAGCTAAAAACAATGGATGACAAAAAACTCTTTAAAATATTCACTGAAGAATTAACAACTCATATAAATAACATAAGAACATTTATTAATAATTTTTTTGAAACTGAAGAAAAAGAGTATCTTACAAAAATCGTAAAAGAACTTCACACATTAAAAGGCTCTTCAGGAATATTAGGACTACACAATCTTACCGATATTTTCCATGACCTTGAAAATTATTTTCAAAGATTAACAAAGTATGATATTGAAGACAATGACAAAATCAAAATAATAGAAATTGTAAACTTGTTAGAAAAAATACCAAAAAATCTGGAAAATCCAAATAATATCATTAACGAGATTGATAAATTACTCAAAAGCAATGTGATCAAAGAAAAAAAATATAAAAATAATCAAGAAAACATAATAACAACCAAAACTATCGCACCAGAAAAAGTAGTATCTTTAAAAACAGAATTTCAGAAACTTAACACACATATTTACGACCTTCTAAGTAATATCCAAATAAAAGGTTTTATAAAAAATAGGCTGTTGGAACAGCTTGAAAAAATTGGATATCAGCTCAACAGATTAAATCTAACCACATTTAGCATTCTTGATGAAAAATTAAAAAATATAGCACATCTCACTGCAACTAAATTATCCAAAAATGTTAAACTGGAAATAATAAATTCAAATGTAGAGGTAGATGAAGAAATCTTAAATATCACCAATGAAATACTCACACACATTATTAGAAATGCCGTATACCATGGAATAGAACATCCTGAAGAAAGATTAAAATATGGTAAACCTAAAACCGGTAAAATTACAATACAATATAAACAGGTATCAGACAGAATACACATAATTATTACCGATGATGGTAAAGGTATAAACCTTAGCAGTATAGTTGAAAAAGGGGTTGAAAATGGCTTAATTCAACCTAACGATATCCAAAAATTAAAAAAAGAAGATATTTATAATTTATTATTTAACGAAAACTTTAGCACATCCTTAGAAGTGGATGAAATTAGCGGCAGAGGAATTGGTCTCAGTATAGTAAAAGAAAGAATTGAAGAAATTGGAGGATATGTTGAAATAGAATCGGAAGTTGGCAAATATACAAAGTTTATAATAAATATTCCTTTTACTTTTAAAAGTGTGGTTTGCAAAATTTTATCATCTGCTGGCCACTATCTTGCTGTCCCCATTTCAATAATTGAAAGTATAGAAAAATTTATTCCTGAAAATATCAGAACAAATAAAGACAACTCTTCTGTAATAGAAAAAAACGGCACTCTTTTTAATCTTTATAAACTAAGTGAATTATTTAAAATCTATTCATCGGATGACAATTTACTCGTATTTTTTAAAAACACCAAGAATGTCATCGCTGTGGAATCTGTGGGTGAAAACATTTTATTTGATCTAGTTCCAATAAAAGGGATACAATGCAATTATAAACATTTTGTTGGATTTGCATTATATAACAACAAACCGATTGGAATACTCAATCCTTCATCACTTAGCAAAACTACTACAAAAGGATTAAAAACATTTGTTCAAACTGACAATTATGTAAACAATGCAAAAAAAACCATTTTAGCTGTTGATGACAACCCCGTGATTACAGAAACAATAAAAGAATTACTCACAAATGAAGGATACAATATTTTAATAGCAAAAAATGGTGTAGAAGCTTTTGAATTGTTTAGAAATAAAAATATTGATTTTATTATAACAGACATAGAGATGCCACTCATGGATGGTTTGACACTTACTAGAAATATTCGTAAACTAAATAAATCTGTCCCTATTCTCATACTTTCTTCAAAAGGTAACGAACAAGATATACAAAATGGCCTAGATGCAGGAGCAAACGGTTATTTTATCAAAAGATTTTTTATAAAGGACAGTTTCTTAAAAAAGATTAAAGAATTGTTATGAAGAAAAATATTATTATAGTTGAAGATTCAGCTTATTTTAGAACAACACTGGTAGAAGAACTATCAAAATTTCACGATATTAACGTTGTAGGGACTGCAAACGATGGAATTTCTGCTGTAAAATTATTTGCTGAAAAAAGACCTGATATTGTTATTCTTGATCTCGTATTACCAAAAATGTCAGGAGATGCAGTCACAGAAGCTATAATGGCTATCCATCCCACTCCCATAATATTGATAACCTCTCTTTCAGATTTTGAAATCGAAAAAAGTTTTCATCTTAATTTAAATTATTATGTTGAAATAATAAAAAAACCTTTAGAAATCACCGATGAGTTTATAAGAAAACTAATTTACAAAATTAGATTTACTACTCCTTTGAATAAAAATCTTTCCAAAGCTCTCTCCATTACCACACCAATAATTAATAAAAACCTTGAAACAAGTAAAGTACTAGTTTTAGGCTCTTCTACAGGTGGGCCAAAATTATTAAAAACACTTATACCTACCCTATCAAAAGTTGAAAAACTTTCTATTATTGTAGCAAATCATATTGAAGTAGGATTTGAAAACAGTCTTAAAAATTGGTTACAATCTATTTCCAGTAAAAACGTTTGCGTTATTTCTGACAATATAGAAATAAAAGACTCGATATATATTGCTCCTACCACAAATAATTTCATTATCCAAAATAAGTTATTCAAGCTCACTCCCACTAATGAAAAACAGCTTTATTTCCCAAGCATTGACAAAGTATATGAATCTGTTGCAAAATACTTCAGGGAAAAATGCATAATCTTTCAAATGACTGGAATGGGATTTGACGGTAAAGAAGGAATAAAAATCGCAAAAGAGTTTGGTGCAAAAATCTTAGTGCAAAACCCTAGTACAGCAGTTGCACAAAATATGCCAAAATCAGTGTTGCTTTATGCTGACAAAACAATTTATCCAGAAGAAATTCTCTCATATATAGAAAATGAATAGAAAAAGCATTATTATAGCTGTAAATAGCCAGATTATTAAAAAATTTGTATCAGAGCTTTATGATAGTGAAAACTTGATTATTCTAAACTCACCTAACGATTTTTTTAATCTAGGTACTTTATCAAATACTATTTTGATTTTAGAAAATAGTTTTTTAAATGAAATAGGAATCTATTACTTATTCTTATTATCTGAGAATAAAAAAAGAAACAAAAATAATATTCTTTTAATAACTTCAAACTCTAAAACAAAAACTATTTTATCTTTTACACTATCCAACATCTTTATATCTACCCCTGAACAATTTGTATCTTTTTTACAAAGAATAGAAGCAGGGATATTATCCTTTCCCACAAAAGAAGAGTTCATAAATTCGGCTATTTCTAGAGAAGAAGTCGAAAAAAAACTGATAAATAAATTCTTATCAATTTATTCTGAAAAAATTTTAGATAATATACTCGATATTAACAATTACTTCACTGAACTGACTAACCTCATTAATACCGCACTAAATATTAAAAAACTTTTATTACATTTAATAATTAATGAGCAACATTACATTTTTACTACAATAAATGAAGAAGAGATAAATAAGCTAATAAATACTCCTCCTGATACAAAACTCTTTATGACAGATAAAACATACAAATTAGAATATAATGATCAGATTTATTCTGAACCAATAAATATAACAGGAACAAATATCGGAGAAATACTCTTTATCTTTGATAGGTATCACGATACCCATATACTCTACGATTCTTTGCCCGTTGTTTTAAATATTTTAAAAAAATTTTATCTTAGTTTTAAGAACCTTATATATAAGGAGTTATTAGCCAACAAAAAAATAAACTTAAACAAATTAATCAGTGTATCAAATAAAATATTCACTAATGAAAGCCATACAAATATAAATGTGATTTCTAAAAAAGCACACACATATTCTTTAAACCTTGATGGAAGATTCTATCAAATAAGCACCATCACAACGCTATACAACCATACGTTAATATCTATATATCTCTATCATTTGATTCATCAAAACAAAAACTTTGATGAAATATGTTATGAATTAAATAACTTTATTCACGAAAATTTGCTTCATTTCTATCCTACCCCTACATCCTTAATATTAATAAATAATGATAAATTATATTATTGCGCCACCAATGATATGATTTTAATTGATAAAGAAAATAAAAAGATAATAAATTGTGAGAATCCATATTTCGGTATTTATAAAGATATTGACTTTCAAAAAATAGTATTATATTTTGACTACAATATAAAGTATATTCAAATCCCAGATTTTTTATTGATTCCCACAAAAGAAAAGAAGATATTGTTGGAGAAATTATTGAATGAATAATTTGTTTACTAATGACATAAAATCACTAATTAAAAATTTTGCAGGATTGAATATCACAGGCCCTTTAGAAGAAAAATTTCGTGAAACTATCAACAAGTGGTTAAACACCTACAAAAATGAAGAAAATATTTACAATATCCTGCTAAAAGATAAATCTGCCTTATACAAATTTTTATCAGATCTAACTATTAACGAGTCATTCTTTTATAGGAATAAAAGCCAGTTTACTATTTTAAAGTCATTAATCGAGCATCTAAAAAACAACAAAGCTATAAATATCATTTCTATTGGTTGTGCAAATGGTTGCGAGCCATACACTATTGCCATAGAAATATTAGAATCATTACCTGAGTATAAAGATAAAATAAATATTTTAGGAATAGATATTAGTGAGCAAGCATTAAATGAAGCTAAAAAAGGTATCTATCAAAAATGGTATTTAAGAAATACTGATAACAGACTTATTGAAAAATATTTTGACAAAATAGATGACAAATCCTTTAAACTAAAAAATTACGTAAAAACATTGGTTAATTTTTCCAAAGAAAATTTATTTGACTTATCAGAAGATACATACCACATAATTTATTGTAGAAATCTTTTAATTTATCTAGATAAAAACGAGATCGAACTAGCTATAAAAACAATAGATAAAATAGCTGAAGAAAACGCCTTCATTATTTTTGGTACAGCCGATATCCTTTTAATCCCAAAGAATTTTTTTAAACGTGAAGAAGTCAATGGAGTTGTTGTATTTCGAAAAAAAGAGGCTCCAGCAATAACTACAAAACACAAGATAACTCATCTGCCTTTATTTACAGACATAAAAATCAGAAAACCAAGAGATTCAAAAAAAGAAGAAACAGATCTGTTTGAGAAGGGTATACAACTAATTTCACAGGATAGGCCAAAGGAAGCTCTCAATTATTTCTCCATGATAACGAATAACATCAATCCCTCAAATTTACGAGCTAAGATATTTAGCGCTTTATGTTTAATTAAATTACACGATTATGAAAACGCTAAAAATCTACTTGATACAATCATCAAAAACGAACCTTTAAACTACGAAACCTTTTTATTAATTGGGATTTATTACTATTTACACAATGATTACCTTAAGGCACTGGAAAACTTTAGAAAATCTCTTTTTCTTAAAGGAGAATCCGTTTCAGGTTGGTACTATTATGCATTATGCATGAAAAACCTTGGAGAAAATCTTGAAGCTAAAAAAGGATTCGAAAAAGCACTTTATTTTCTTGAAAACTCTGATGAAAGTATTGAGTTTTTTTTAGGTGAAATTACCAGAGATAGCCTAAAAAATATAATTAACATATTTTTAAGAAATCTATAATTCACTTTTAATAATGCTTAACATTTTATCTTTATTTTCAATCACAAAGTACTTGCAAAAATTAAAAGAACTTTTTAAAGTAAGAAAAATTAGTTTATCTGAACACGTATGTTAATATATAGTAATGTATGATAAAGTTTGAGTTAATCACGTTTTTTAACTAATGTTAATTTTTACGTGTTCAGCAGTAAAGCTCATTTATAATTATCGGAGGATGCTGTGAGAGACAGGATAGAAGCAATAGAAGTTAAATGTCCAAAATGTGGGCGAAAACAAATTGTATACATCCCTAAAGAAACAATACCAAAGTGTCCTGACTGTGGGACACAAATGGTAATCAGTGAATTACTAGATGAAGGAAAATCTTATTAGGAGGATGCAATGAGAAAAGTGTTATTTTCAGTATTTTTAGTTTTTTTTATGGCAACATTAGTGTTTGCCGCTGACAACAGCCTGTGGGAAAAATCTACCCTAAATCAAATTCTAAAAAGAGGTGAATTAAGGGTTGGTCTTGAATCAGGCTACAAACCATTTGAAATGACCGCTAAAAACGGAGAAATTATCGGTTTTGATGTGGATCTTGCAAAAGTTATGGCAAAAGCAATGGGTGTGAAACTCAAAATTGTCAATACTGCATGGGATGGAATTATACCTGCGCTTATTACAGACAAATTTGATATTATAATGTCAGGAATGACAATCACTCAAAAAAGAAACCTTCAAGTTAATTTTGCAGATCCATATATTATTGTAGGTCAAACACTTCTTATCCACAAAAAAGATGCAAATAAAATTAAAAGTTATAAAGACCTAAATAATCCAAAATATGTTATAGCCTCTAAATTAGGAACTACAGGATACTTTGCTGCAAAGAAATATATTTACAAAGCAAAAATAAATGCTTTTGAAACAGAAGCTGACGCATTTCAAGACTTCATTAATGGTAAAGCAGATGCTTTTGTTTATGATCTTCCATTATGTGCTTACTACTACTCCCTTTATAAAGATAGGGTAGCCTTTTTAGATAAACCTTTTACATATGAGCCTCTTGGTTGGGCTATTAGAAAAGGTGATCCTGATTTCCTTAACTGGCTTAATAACTTTTTAAGGCAAATCAAAGGTGATGGGACTTACGACAAAATTTATAACAAATGGTTTAAAAGTACAAACTGGCATAAACAGGTTCAATAAAAAAACTCACAGCCCCCTGATCCCACAGGGGGCTTAATATATATACAAGAGAGGATTAAAGTGGATAAAAAAAGAAATGCGTTTCTATGGAATGTTGTGTTTGTTCTAATTCTTATAGCAATAGGTTCATTTTTTTATTTTTCAACAAAACAAATAAATTATATTTGGCGTTGGGACAGAGTGTTGCAATTTGTTTGGCACGTTTATGACAAAGAAATAAGAGCACCTTTTGATGGTACTGTAAAACTTGAAGGGAAAAAATTAATTATTGTTTCAGATAGTGGTGAAAAAGAGATTATTAAAAAATATAGTTATATTACTGTTTCAGATAATGACCTTATATTCGAAGGGGATGTGATTGCTAAAATAAAAGTAAGTGAACCAGGACCTTTACTACTAGGGCTAATAATAACCCTAAAATTATCAATAATATCAATATTTTTTGCTATTCTAATAGGAATCATCACCGGATTAATGAGAATATCTGAAAATCCGGCATTGAAAAAACTTGCCATTACATACATTGAGCTTATTAGAGGAACTCCGCTTCTAGTACAAATATTTATTTTTTATTTTTTTATTGGTACTGTTTTACAGCTAAACAGATTTACCGCAGGAGTTGCTGCCCTTGCAGTCTTTGCTGGTGCATATGTGGCAGAAATTGTTAGGGCAGGAATCCAATCTATCCATAAAGGGCAAACAGAGGCAGCAAGAAGTCTTGGAATGAACTATTTCCAGACAATGAAATACATTATTTTACCCCAAGCATTAAAAAGAACAATCCCTCCTATGGCAGGACAATTTATCTCCTTGATTAAAGACTCTTCTCTTGTATCTGTAATATCAATTACTGATTTAACCAAGGCAGGACGAGAAGTGGTTACTTCTACTTTTCAACCATTTGAAGTCTGGTTTACGGTTGCAGCACTTTATCTTATATTGACCACCTCCCTGTCCTTTTTAACTCAATTAATTGAAAGGAGGTTGGCAGAAAGTGACTGATTATATAATTGAAGCAACTAATGTACATAAAATTTACCCTAATGGGGTTCATGCATTAAAAGGTATCAATCTAAAAGTAAAGAGAAGTGAAGTTGTGGTAATAATAGGCCCAAGTGGTTCAGGAAAATCAACTTTTTTGCGCACATTGAATTTACTTGAATCAATCAACGATGGAAAAATTATAATTGATGGTGTTGATTTAACTAATCCTAAAACAAATATAAATAAAGTACGCGAAGAAGTAGGTATGGTCTTTCAACAATTCAACCTGTTTCCCCATATGACAGTATTAAAAAATATCACGCTAGCACCCACCGTTGTAAAAAAGATTAAAAAAGAAGAAGCAGAAGAAATTGCTTTACAACTTCTAAAAAAAGTTGGTCTTGCAGACAAAGTAAATAGTTATCCTTCACAATTATCTGGTGGTCAACAACAAAGAGTAGCTATAGCAAGAGCTCTTGCCATGCGCCCAAAAATCATGCTTTTTGATGAACCAACTAGCGCCCTTGATCCTGAAATGATAGGTGAAGTTCTAGACGTTATGAAAACCCTTGCAAAAGAAGGGATGACAATGGTAGTAGTTACTCATGAAATGGGTTTTGCAAGAGAAGTAGCTGACAGAGTCGTTTTCATGGATGAAGGGGAATTAATAGAAGAAAATACGCCTCAAGAAATTTTTTCTAATCCAAAAAATGATAGACTCAAACAATTCCTAGGACAAATTTTATAGAGGTGATATGTTTTTTACAAAAAAAGTAAAGATCAATGTTAAAAACAAAAACATTATAATTGAAGCTAAAAGTGGTACTAACCTTTATGATATTCTTATTGAAAATAATATACATATAGAATCACTTTGCAAAGGGAATGGGCAATGTGGCAAATGTAAAGTAAAAATTATTTCTGCTGATGGTAAAGAAATCAATAAACCTACAAAAAAAGACAGACTAGTTCTTGCAAAAATAAATTTAGAAAATGGGTATAGACTAGCATGTCAATATACTGTAAAATCAGACATTATAGTTGATACTGAAGAATGGATTGTAGAAGAAGACCCAAACATAGTTAAAGTCACTGTAAAAAAAGTAAATAATAATTTAAACAACGAAAGATATGATTCTTCAAAAAATAATCAAGAAAAAAATAATAAAACAACTATTGAAACAGCTGATGAACTAACCGTATTAAAAGACGGGCTCATACTTATTCAGTATCCTAAAGGTATTAAGTATTTTGTATATAGCGCAAGCATAGGCAATGTATCCTTTGATGGTTATGTAAAAACAGATGAGCCACTGATTGACATAATAGACAATAACCTAATTTCTGACTTTATTTACAACTATGTGGATATCCCTGATATTGACAGAATCCTAATTATATTAGATAAAAATACTTATAATGGTACACATCTGTTAAATCTTATCAGTTATTATACCTTTAATATTGGTGAAATGTTTTGCGAAATAATTCAACCTCTTGAAAATCCATCCAATTTACTTACTTTTTTTAGACTGCTAAATTTACAAAACGAATCGTTACTCATACCCTTAGACAATCTCAAAACCATCTATTACAAAAAAGATAATCAGTTGTTTGTGCTTGATACAAAATATATATCAACTTCAATTGACACAGAATTTCTTTTTTCAACAGGTCTAAACCCTATAATAGATATTTCAGAAGATTTTAAAGAACTAACTATCAAAGATAATTATTTTGAACCAGACTCCTTAAGCCCAAAAGTAATTTTTAAAACATTAGCAAATTTAAAGAATTATGGAATTATTGATGATAACTTCCAGTTTAAAGATAGAAATGACCTCCTTGATAAAATACCCATCGAAATATTGGTGAAAATTTCAAAAAGAGACAACGAACCATTATTTCACATATATAGAAAAAAAGAAATTGCTTTATATATATCAAAAACACAAATTGAAATCATTAAAGAACTAGGATATTTTATTAATGCTTTACTAAAATACTGTGAAAAATTTGTAGGGAAAATATCCAATATCATAATTTACAGCTTTCAGGATATTGAAGAAGCAGGCACAGCCTTTATTAACCTAGGTTTTTTCCCAAAAAAATTCAGCAAGAAAGTTTCTTTTTTCAGCGGAGATCCTGCGTTATTATCAATAAAATTTTTTGGTTACAAATCAGTATCTACATACATTAATAACCAGTTTAAAGAAGTCAATACAATTGAATTATACAAAAATGATAATTTCAACTCTATTTTAAAGAAATGAACAAGATATCATTGCACAATAAAAACGCTTCAAGTTAACAATTATTAATAAACAAATGGTTGCCCAATGACTATCATGGTAATAGTATTTTCTACGTCATCACAAAGAGCGTAAACTCTGAAGTAATCCCTCTTCATTATCAATACCTTAAACACACAAACGTGCGTTCATAATATTTAACTATATACTGTGCGATATTGATAAAAAAGCAACAAACTTGTATTATTTTTTCTTTTCAGTTTTCTTTTTATTTTTATTTTTATCTTTTTTGTATCGATCCTCGATACTACATGAAGTAGCACCTCAAGTACCACCTCTTGAAAAACTCATAACAACCACAAGCAACACAAATATTATTAAACCAATATAATCACCCATCTTAGTCCTCAACCTTTAATTTGTATTTCTTGTTATTTATTGTCATAATTAACTCAGTATTTCTTTTATCCATTAGTTCTGAATCTGCTATATATAAAATAAAATCTTTCCTATCTCCATTCAATTTTATGTTTATCCGACCTTTTTCATCATTCAAATACCTGTTTTTTTCAAAAATTGCAATAGCTGGATAAATATCCATTGGGTTTGTATTCCAAAGAAGCTTCACTTTGCCATTAGAAACCACTTCTATTTGTTTTAAAACCCCTCTTAACTGTGAAACAGTTAAGCTAATAGCAACGTCTGGTTTCCCATCTTTTACAATTCTATTTTTAAAACTAACAAAATCTTTATTATTAGGTATAAAGTTTGCTGAGATTTTCCCCTTTTGAACATTTATATTTAAATTGTATTTTTCAACCTCAATAAAACTTTTGTCTGCATTAATATTCAGTAATTCCAAGCCATTATAAACAACTATAAACTTACCTTCTACAACATCATTTTCAAACACCCGAAACTCAGCAAATCCATCTTTAATAATACCTTCTGATATCCTATCATAAATTTGATAAAATTTATTGCTAATACTCCCTGTAAATAAATCCAGTTTTTTATCTTGCACATTTTCATTTAGTAAAAATAAACTTAATTTAGCATTTTTAAGAAAATAACTGTTCAACAATTCACCACAGTCTATATAAAGCATATTTAAATTATCATCTAAAGAACTTAAAATCAAATTGAGATTCTTTTTTATAACATTCCCTTCGGGATCTCCTGCAAAACTCATTATTTTGCAATATTTGTTTATTGGATATTTTACAATATTTGTTTTTTTCAAAACAAAACCTTTTACTTCACCTCTTCCCCCAGTCCCAAGCCAACTACCTTTAATATTACCATCTTTATCAATTTCACCAGAAACCTTTTGTTGACATTTAAAAAATGCTCCTTTTGAGCAGTTAATAGTAAAATTAAACTTGTCTTCTTCAGCACTAAAATTTTCTATACTCAAGTCTAAAACTTTATTTTTTTGAACTTTAAAAACTTTTTTAATATGAGGTTTTATGTAAATGTTATTGTAAATTTTATTCCCTTCTAATACCAGCAAATAGACTGGTAACATCTTTTTATTTATATTTTTTTTCTTTTCCAAATAAAGCTTAGTAGTTATTATTTTCTTTTTATTTTTATTGAGATTCAAAAATATCCTAAAATCTCCATTCTGGTTACTTCTAGTCTCCATACTAATCCCTTTTACATAAACTTTTGCATCGTTAATTGGATTACCGTAAAAATCTTCTATATGCCCTTCAATCACTATATTACTATCCATCCCCTCTGAAATATTTATTTCTTTTTCCTTTACAAAAAATCCATCTTTTTCAACCCTCAAAACAATATCACTTAAAAGATAATATTGAAGATTATCCGCAATAAAATTGCTTATGCTTTTTACAAAATAATCTGCAAAATCTACAACAGCAAACCCATCATCCCCTTGAAGTTTTACAACAAAATTGTTCATCAAAAAAATCAATGTATAATCTGCATTAAAACCATTATTCCTTCTTTTAGCAAAAATTATCCCTCTATCACCCACTAATATTTTTTTTGAGAAATCTGCCCTAATTTGTTTCAATACATCAAACAGCTCATTTGCCTTTAAAGCATTTTTTGTAAAGTATAAAATTGCAACAACCTTAAAAGTTTTTTTCCTTTTTATATCCAATATCTTAGTTTCTTTATCACCAAAATACGTGTAATGTCTCCTTAAGCTAATATAGTCTTCTGTTTTTTCCGCATAAAAAGCAGTGGTTAACCATTTAAGTTCACCACCTTCTAAAACAGTTACATCAGGAAACAGTTTTTCCAGTGTTAATAAAGAATCATTACTGGCAAAACTAATAGTCACAACTGAAAAGAAAAATAAGATTATTATTAAATTACGAAACAATTGCTTCACCTGATGCAAAAACCGTATCTTCTAGACAAATTGAATAAATCAAACTATCATCTTTTTTTGTAAGAAGAACATATACATCTCTTAATTGTTGATTAATCTCTTTAAAATAGCAAATCTTAATTTCAGAAACCTTTTTATTATATTCTTTGTATATAGCATCTTCTATCAACTCAAAATAGACCGAATTGTTCACATGCCCATTTATATCATAATCTTTATATCTAAGCTGATATTCAAACACATTATCAGCTTTTTCGATTTTATCAGGTTTGTATTGTCTTATATTAGAATTAAATGCATTTTTATTTTCTACAGTATATTTTTCAACAATTTCTTTTTTAACCTTCACAGGTCTTTTATTTGTCACATCTATAAGAAGCCAAACGCTACTACCAACAACACATTTTTCCCCTGATTTTTCCAAAATAAAATCACGAAATGCAAAAAAACCTTTGGAACCTTTACTCCATGTAATAACGTTAATTTTATCCATATAAACAGGATATTCTAAAATTTTTATATGCAATCTATTTAGTATCCATGCAAATCCACTTTCTGTAAAAAAACCGTTTGTATAACCCGCGTAATTAGAATGGGTTATAGCAGCAATCTGAAAATATTTTGCTATTGCATTAAGTGTCAATTCTCCTTTAAAATCAATGTCGTAAGAATTAATTATTGCATTTACTTTGAATTTCATATTAAATTATTATATAATAATTTAAGAATTTGCAATAAAAGAAATTTTTTTAGTAATTTTCAGGATTAAAATATGGACGAATTATATTTTTTAATGGATGGAAATGTTACATCAAAGATTGAAGCAGAATTAAACAGATTAAAAGATGAATCAAACGCCAAAGCTGTTTTTTTGCTTGATAAAAACGGTCAAATTATAAGTAGCAGCAAAGATACCGAAGGGTATGATAAAACATCACTTGGAGCACTAATTGCAGGAAATGTAGCTGCCACAGACGGCTTAGCAAAACTTTTGGGTGAAAAAGAGTTTTCAATCCTTTTTCACGAAGGTGAAAATGAGCATATACATATAAACTTAATAAATCAAAAGTTTATTTTGGTAGTTATTTTTGATGAATCCACATCGTTAGGGTTAGTAAGATTAAGGGTTAAGAAAACTATAAATAACCTAACTCAAATTATTAGTTCTATAAAAAACAATAAAACTAATAACGGAAATAAACCAATTTTTGAGGATATCACAGAAGAAGATATTGAAAAGCTTTTTCAAGGGGATTAAATATGTCTTTTATTAATTATTCTACGAAAGAAATAAATTGTAAGATTGTATACTATGGACCAGGTTTATGCGGGAAAACAACTAACCTTCAGTACATATACAATAAAACAGACCCAAAAATGCGCGGAAAAATGATTTCATTGGCTACAGAGGTAGAAAGAACCTTGTTTTTCGATTTCATGCCCCTTAGTCTTGGTACTATAAAAGGCTACAAGCTAAGATTTCACCTTTACACAGTCCCGGGTCAGATTTTCTATGACGCCAGTAGAAAACTTATTTTAAAAGGTGCCGATGGAATTGTTTTTGTAGCTGATTCTCAAGTAGATAGAATGGATGCTAATCTTGATAGTTTCGATAATCTTAGAGACAATTTATCAGAACATGGTTATGACCTTGACATTATTCCACTTGTATTACAATATAATAAAAGGGATTTACCAAATATAATACCAGTAAATGAACTTGAAAATGCATTGAATTATAGAAAAGTCCCATCTTTTGAGGCTATTGCTATTAAAGGTGTTGGAGTATTTGATACACTTAAAGCAATAGTAAAAGAGATTATTTTTAAATTGAAAAGTTAAATGTCAAAAGAAATTATTATAAATTCAACCGTAAACGAAACTAGAGTTGCCATTCTAGAAAACGGTACCGTATCCGAAATCTATATAGAACGCCATAATAAAAAAGGTGTAGCCGGAAATATATACAAAGGAAAAGTAGTAAAAGTGTTACCAGGTATGCAGTCAGCCTTTGTGGATATAGGATTAGAAAAAGCAGCCTTCTTACATGTAGCTGACTTAATAGCAGAAAATATAAATGAAGACATGATTTATCAAAACATCGATGAAGAGCAAACCGAAAATGATATTGATGAATCAGTAAATGGAAAACAGCAAATTCCTATCCAAGACATAATTCAAGAAGGGCAAGAAATTGTAGTACAAGTAGCTAAAGAACCAATAGGACAAAAAGGTGCAAGACTCACTACCCATCTCACATTACCAGGACGATATCTTGTGTTAATGCCATATTACAATCATATAGGTGTTTCAAGAAAAATCGAAGACGAAGAAGAAAGAGAACGTTTAAGAAACATACTTACAGAATTAAAACCCAATAACTTCGGATTAATAGCACGAACTGTAAGTGAAGGTTCTTCAAAAGAAGATCTTGAATCCGACATGGATTACCTCATCAGGTTATGGAATAAAATTTCAGAAAAAATGTCTTCATCACACGCCCCAGAACTTCTCTATAAAGACTTAGAACTCCTTTTTCGAACGCTCAGAGACATTACAACCAACGATGTTAAAAGGATAATAATAGATAACAGATCAGACTATTTAAAGTTAAAATCTTTTTATAGAGAATACCTGCCCAATCTCGACCTTGAAATCAAGCTTTATGAAAACAGTATCCCAATCTTTGATTATTACAATATTGAAATAGAAATTAATAGAATGTTTGATAGAGTAGTTTGGCTCAAATCTGGCGGTTATATTGTTATAGATCAGGCTGAAGCACTCACAGTCATTGATGTTAATACTGGCAAATTTGTTGGAAAACGAAATTTTGAAGAAACTATTCTAAAAACTAATTTAGAGGCAGCAAAAGAGATTGCATATCAATTAAGGCTTAGAAATATAGGAGGTATAATCATTGTTGACTTTATTGACATGGAAAAAGAAGAACATATAGATAAGGTACTACAAACACTCAATCAAGAATTCAAAAAAGATAGAGGTAAAGTAACCGTTGTGAATATATCCCCATTAGGCTTATTTGAAATAACAAGAAAAAGAGTAAAAGAAAGCCTTACTAAAGCTCTGAGTGAAAACTGCCCCTATTGCGATGGAAAAGGATTCATTAAGTCCAAAGTTACTGTATGTTATGATATTTTGAGAGAAATCAGAAGAATTGCTCCATATTATGAAAAAAAGAAAATTTTTATAGAAGCACACTCCGATGTGGTGGATATCCTGTTGAATAATGAAAAAGACAGTATCGATGAAATCGAACTTATGTTTAACATAGCTATAGAAGTAAAAGCAAATAATACTTTTCATTTAGAACATTATGAAGTTATCCCTCTCGAATCAATTTAATCAACATCTCTTTTTAAATAAAAAGAAAATTTTTTGGAGATTAAATGTATAAAAGAAAAGATGCTTATTACAAAAAAGCAAAAAAAGAAGGTTTTAAATCAAGAGCAGCTTATAAATTAATAGAAATAAACAACAAATATCAGCTTATAAAAAAAGGGGATGTCGTTCTGGACGCAGGATGCGCTCCCGGTGGCTGGTCCCAGGCAGTATTAACCATAGTAGGAAATAAGGGATTAGTTGTTGGAGTTGATATTTTGCCAGTGGAAGGTATCACTTTTCACAATTTTCATTTTATTCAGGGCAACCTCCTTGATGCTGAAACTCTTGACAAAGTATTAGATATTTCAAGAAATTTTGACACAGTAATTTCTGATGCAGCTCCAAACACTACTGGGCAAAAGATTACAGATCATGTTAATAGTCTTGAACTAGTAAAAACAATACTCTCCTTTGCAGAAAAAGTGCTAAAAAAAGGCGGAAACTTTCTATTCAAGCTTTTTGACGGTGAAGATAGAGATGAATTCATAAAATTATTAAAAACGAAATTTTCAACGATTAAGATTATCCGACCTGATGCCACAAGAAAAAGCTCCTTCGAAATTTACATAGTCTGTAAAGGATACAAAGGTGAATAAGGATATATTACGTATTTTAGAAGAATTAAAATCAGGTAAACTTGATAGTATAGCAGCTGCACAAAAGATAGAAGAAAGATTTATTCTTAATCATGATGAGTTTCACATTGATACTCACAGAAGAAAACGTCTTGGTTTTGATGAAGTAATTTATGGAAAAGAGAAAACAATTAATCAGCTTGAAAGCATTATTAAATTATATCTTGAAAAAGATCTTCGTTTTTTTTGCACAGGACTTGATAACCTCAAAATTGACACCCTCACAAAACAGTTTGGCTCCAATGTAACCTTTTGTAGAAAAAGTGGTACAGCTAAAAATTTTGAATACCCACCTTGCAAATTTAAGAAAACGGTTGGCATAATTACTGCTGGTAGCTCTGATGCTAAAGTAGCTTACGAAGCTCATGAAACCTTGAAGGTTCTTGGAGTTGCTGCAAAAAACTATATTGATGTTGGAGTTTCAGGAATTCACCGCTTTTTTAAATATTCGGAAGATTTGGAAAAACACACTATTCTCATCGTAATTGCTGGAATGGAAGGTGCTCTTCCAAGTGTCGTTGGTGGGTTATTCCGTCAACCAATTATAGCTGTGCCAACATCTGTTGGGTATGGCACTGCACTTGGAGGTTTTACCCCATTATTTGCCATGCTCACAAGCTGTGCAAATGGTATTACTGTAGTAAATATCGATAATGGATTTGGTGCTGCAATGGCAGCTTTTAGAATTTTAAACTGCTTATCAGAGGCTAAACATGATTGATAACATACTCATTTTCGTAGCAGGAATGATTTTGGGTGGCTTTGTTTATGTCCAGATAGAAGGTTTTATAAAAAACAAAAACGAAAACCTAAATTTGAAGAGATTTGGTCAAATTATTAGCTTCGTATCCATATTTTTTATCTCAGTAAATTTTTTGACTTTTAAAACAATAATTTTATATGGCTTTTTTACAGGTTCTTTACTCTTTAGCTTTATCCCTCAAATGACCGATGAACAAAAATAAGCTTACGTATTTAAAAGAGGTTCTTTTTTGGTATCTAATAGCAACAAGTTATTTCATCATAAAATATTTTTTATTTAAACTAAAAATTCCTCTAATTAACTGAGAAAAACAATAAATTACTACAAAAAGGATATTGAAAAACTAACCTCACGCTTCATTACGCTTATCGAACCTTTATTTATTGCCTTTATAGGACTCATTGTAGGATTTATTGTATTCTCAATTATGCTTCCTCTCTCTGAACTAAACACTTTCATAAGGTAAATTTAATTCAATAATTTGCACATAATATCAAGCAAACGATAACTTTTACAATCTTTACCTTTTTCTTTTAAAACATCCGCTAGAGCAATGTAAACAGTTTCATATATCTCTTTAATATAAATATTTGAAATTATCTTTATATCTTCATCCATAACACTCATTGTAACTGCTTCAATACATTTATTATGGTCAGTAGAAGTCACACTCCTGCATAAAATAGGTCTCACAGGATAAATCATACAGTTTTTACAATCATCCAAAAAAATGCATTCTATTTTAGCTGCAATTCTCTCCTCATCCGTAAGTCCTCTGGCAAGCAAATATTTCTCTCTCAACTTCTGTTTTAAGTTCATAATGTCATTATGAAAATCTGACGTTAAATATTCTGCTATATTTTCTGCTTCAATTCCTAAAACTGATATATTTACAACACAGCAGTAACCACATCCTGACTTACAATCAATCAACTCCGTATTAAATTTCTCTTTATTTTCCTCTATAAAACCATCTGTAAAAGCCAAAATCTCACGTAATCCCTTTAAATTCAAACCATATTTAGCAACAATTTCTTTTACACTTTTATAAACCTCATCTTTATTCATTTATACCTACACTTTCTAAACTTGTAACTTATCATATCAATTTAATTGTATTATCAAGCTACTATAACCATCACCCCAACACATTTCCTCTTTTAAAACATAAATTAATCAAATCAAAGATAGAATCAACCTTTCATTTTAAAATGAAACTATAAACATTTAAATTTAAAGTATTTTGAATATAATCATCTGATTTTACAAAAGCTGCTACAATTAGCGCCATGTAAAAGTATCACATATACACCAAAAAACATCTCCACAGTCATGGAATAGTATAATTTAAAGTTAAAAAAGATAAAAATCCTAATTACCATTATTTAGTATAAAAATGAGCAACTCCAAAGTTTTAATCTCTCTTGAAATTAAATAAATTCACTATTAAAATTAAATTGTGTAAAAATTTAAATAAGAGGAGGATGAAATTGGAAAACAAATCACAATATCAAAATATTCCTAATTATTACGAAGATGAAATTGATTTATATGAGTTATGGTTAACAATTAAAAAATATAAAAAACTAATATTTGCAATAGTCATCGTTTCGTTGATTATTGCTACCTTATATACTTTTTTAACACCAAAAGTTTATACTGTAGAAAATACCTTGTTTTTACCTGATTTAAAAACAATAAACAATAAGCCTATTTTTAATAAAAACGATATCAAGAGTTTGCTGTTAAACTTAGATAAATATGACGAAAATACTTTGAAAACTTATTTACAATTAAGCGATAAGGAAATTCAAACGCTTAAAAGTATTAAAGTCTCAGATATAAAAAGAGGTAATTTATTGACAATCAGAATTGATGTTCAGGATTCAGCTTTAGCAAAGAATATATTAAACAAAATTCTAGATTATATTAACAACTTAAATCTCATCAAAGAATCACTACAGCAAAACAAATTGCTACTAGAAAAAGAAAAAGAAAATCTTTACTCAAAAATAGTGGAATACAAGTTTTTAATTAAAAAACTAAAAAGTTTCAATCCACAAAGAGATAATCTTTATTTGGGATTTGATCCTTTAAACGCTTTGCTAAACACTGAACGCAGATACAATTTAATTTTAGAAACGCTTGAAAAATATGATAAATTTAACAAAGTAACTTACTTATCAGATCCAATATACCCAGACAAACCATCTAAACCAAAAACAAAACTAATAATAGCTGTTTCCTTTATCACTTCTTTAATGCTTGCAATTTTTTTATCTTTTTTTATTGAATGGGTAAAAAATGCTCAAAAAAGATATAAAGAAGATGTTCAATAATATTTCCAATAAAATATTTTAAACTTTAATTTACTAATATTCTCACCACGTGTTATAATAAAAAAGAATTTTTGATAGGAGGTAGAAATGCGATCAATTTTTTCTTTAATAATTATAATGTTATTTTTTCCTCTAATAGTTTTTTCTGCTAAGTGGCAAATAGTTGGTCCTCGAGCACTCGGTATGGGTGGAGCATATGTTGCTGTGGTAAATGATTCAACAGCTGCATACTGGAATCCTGCAGCATTCGGTTTTTACAAAAAGAAAGAAGTAAAAAGATATCAAAACAGAGACTTTGGATTGGGAATTGGTGCTGGCGCTGGTTATTCCATTCATAATGATTTAGGTGAAAAAATTGATAATATCTTGGACTATGATTATGAAGGCGTTAGTAATGATATTAATACTGATGGATCCTTATCGATTACAAAACTTAATGACTATGTAAAACTCATTAGTGAACTGAATAAAATAACTGAAAAAGATAGTGTTATTTTTAAAGCAAATGGTTTCATCGCATCAAGAATAGGTAATTTTGGTATAGGTGTCTTTGCTTTAGGTAATATTGCTGCTACTCCATTGCTTGATTTAAAAAATATTAATGTAGATAACAACAGCAACAATATTATCACAGAATTATCCAATATTGGTGGAGACAACACCTTAGACGTTCTAAGTAATGACCAATATAATAGCTTGGTTAATACAATATCTAATCTGCCAGGATGGGATTCAACAACAGCTCAAAATTTCGTTTACGCAATCGACGACACTTTGAAAAATAATGGAATTTCCACAGTAACCAATGACACAATCGATGCCGTAATAACAACTGCAGAAGTTGCTGCTAATGCGCAAACTGGTGGAACATATGATCAAAATGACTCAAAAATTAGGTTTAAGGGACTTATTTATTTTGAAGTCCCTTTAAGCTACGGATACGCATTTAACAAAAATTTTGCCATTGGTGGTAATGTGAAGTTCATGAAAGGCCGCTACTATGAATCTTATGTTTCTTTATATGACAACAACAATGACAACGACTTATTTGATAAAGCAAAAGATAATTACGAAGAATCAACAACCTTTGGTGTTGACCTAGGTGCAATGTATAAAATTGGAAATACCATCACTCTTGGAATTGTTGGTAGAAATTTAAACACTCCAAAATTTGATAAGCCATCTGGAGGAGATTATGAATTGGATCCTCAAGCCAGAGCTGGTATTGCAATCACACCATTTAGCTGGCTCACACTTGCAGCAGATATTGATCTTACAAAAAATGAAACTAATATAAAAGATTATGACTCACAAAACATATCAATAGGAGCAGAAATCGAGCTGTTAAAATTTTTAGCACTCAGAGCTGGTTACTACAAAAACCTTGCAGAAAATGATATAGATAACGTATACACTGCTGGCTTAGGATTAAATTTTTATCTTTTTAGACTTGATGCAGGTATAGCCTTCAGCGACAAAACAACTACAATTGATGGCAAAGATTTACCAAATGAAATCAAGGCAGAAGTGGCACTCTCCTTTGAATTCTAATTAAAATTTTAAAGAGGGGACAATCCCCCTCTTCTTTGTTCAAAACTTCATATTTGAAGTTAATCATCTTTCTAAAAAATTTTTACATTTGTATACCATTTTTTATCAATTGAAATATAGTAGAAAAAAAGTATAATGTTTTTCAAAAATTGGAGGATAAAATGTATGCAAAGCAAATAATGTACACACCAAAATTTACAGTAAAGCCCAACGATAAATTGAGTTCAGTAGTTGAAAAATGGGAAAAAGAACCATGTGATGTTCCTGTTATAAATGATGATGGAACTGTAGTGGGTTTAATCACAGCTAAGCAAATTATCAGAAAAATTCTTCCTCAATATTTAGTTAATGGTGACCTTGACAATGTTATGGGTTTTTCAGACTTACCAAATTTTTCTGAAAAAATTTGTGATTCTCTTGAAAAAGAAGTAAAAGATGTAATGAAAAGCGATTATAATTGGGCTTATGAAGATGAAAGCACGCTATCTGTAGCATTAAAATTAATAAGTGACAAAAAATGTGTTAGAACTATTATAGTTATTGATAGAGACAAAAAATTAAAAGGGTTAATTGATGCATGGTCTGTAGTAAAAAGAATGCTAAAAGAGGCTAATTGTTCATTTGAATGGTAAAGGCCAAATACAAAACTTGGAGTAACAATGTTTAAAAACGAATTAATCATTGCAAACAGAACATTCAAAAGTCGTCTTATGGTCGGCACAGGTAAGTTTCCAAACAGTGAAGTTATGAAAAAAGCTCTTGAAGCTTCAGAAACAGAAATTGTCACAGTGGCTTTAAGACGTGTGGATATAAGTAATCCTCAGGATGATATTTTATCTCATATTGATACAGAAAAATATCTCCTACTTCCTAACACCTCCGGAGCAAGGGATGCTGAAGAAGCCGTACGTCTTGCAAGATTGGCAAGAGCTGCTGGATGTGAGCCGTGGGTAAAATTGGAAGTTACCCCAGACCCATATTATCTTTTACCTGACCCCATAGAAACCTTTAAAGCAGCTGAATTACTTGTAAAAGAAGGATTCAACGTTTTGCCATACATAAATGCAGACCCAGTTTTAGCTAAAAGACTCGAAGAAATAGGGTGTGTAACCGTTATGCCCCTTGGAGCACCCATAGGAACAAATAAAGGGATAAAAACTGCAGAAAATCTGAAAATTATCATAGAACAAAGCAACGTGCCGGTGGTAGTAGACGCAGGTCTTGGAGCGCCAAGCCATGCTGCACTTGCTATTGAAATGGGGGCAGATGCTGTACTTGTCAATACAGCCATTGCCACTGCCAACGATCCTGTAAAAATGGCCATTGCTTTTAAACTTGCTGTTGAAGCTGCATGTGTAGCAAGGGACGCAGGACTGCCCGCCGCAAAGCAATATGCTGAGGCATCGAGTCCACTAACCGGATTTTTGAGGGAATAAAATGAGCTTTTATGATATATACAAACACTACGATTGGGATGAAATAAAAAACTTTATTTATTCAAGAGATGAAACTGATATAACCTCCACCCTTGGGAAGCAACACCTGACAGATGAAGACTTTGCCACCTTACTTTCACCTGCTGCTGAAAGATATATTGAAGAGATAGCACAAACTGCTCATAAAATCACAGTTATGCGCTTTGGAAAAACAATAAAACTCTATGCTCCACTATATCTGTCCAATGTTTGTACAAACTCTTGTATCTACTGCGGATTTAACGTGCATAACAAAATTCCTAGGATTACACTTAACGAAGATGAAATCGAAGTGGAAGCAAAAGCTGTAAGTGACACAGGAATAAAACATATACTACTTCTAACAGGTGAAGCACCAAAAATTGCCAACATTGACTACTTAAAAAAAGCTACTGAAATATGCAGTAAATATTTCTCGTCAATAGGTATAGAAATCTATCCTTTGGATATAGAAGGCTATAAAACACTTGTAGATGCAGGTGTTGACCTTTTAACGATTTATCAAGAAACTTACAACAGAAAAACATATAATGAAGTGCATCTTGCTGGTAAGAAAAAAGATTTTTTATGGAGACTCGAAACCCCAGAAAGAGGGGCTGCTGCAGGACTTAGAACAGTAGGAATTGGAGCATTGATGGGTCTTGACGACTTCAGAGTAGAAGAGTTTTTCGTAGGAATACACGCAAAATATCTAATGAAAAAATATTGGAAGACCCATTTTACCGTATCTTTCCCTCGTATTAGAAAAGCTGAAGGATGTTATGCTCCGCGCTGTTATGTGTCGGATAAAAATCTCGTGCAGTCGATTGTTGCAATGAGAATGTTTTTGCATGATGTGGGTATCGTAATATCCACAAGAGAACCTGCTTGGTTGAGAGATAACCTCATCCCCCTTGGTGTTACACAGATGAGCGCAGGCTCTAAAACAGAACCTGGAGGTTATGCACTGCATGAAGATGAAAAGGCGGAGCAGTTTCATATAGAAGATAATAGAGGAGTGAACGAGATTATAAACGTTATAAGGTCAAAAGGGTATGACCCTGTCCTAAAAGATTGGGACAGAGCCTTTGTCCAACCTGTATCAGTTTGATGAAAATCTATAATAATATCCCCATCATTGATACAGCCTATGGTGGTTATGGGGTTGCAAAAATTGAAGGTAGCTACACTGTTTTTATCCCCTTTACAGTGGAAGGGGATATTGTGGACTTTCAAATAACCACGCAGAAAAAAACTCATGCTTTCGGAAAACTATTACAAATCAAAGAAAAATCTTATCACCGAAAAGAAATAGCCTGTCCCTATCTTTTCCAATGTGGAGGGTGCCTTTTTGGACATATTGATTACGGCAGTCAGCTTACAATAAAGGAAAAAATCGTAAAAAACTTTTTTCGAAGAATCTCTAATTTTAAGATAGATGAAATAATAAGCTCATTCCCTGATAGATACAGATTCAGAGCAACATTTAGAATTTTGAAAAACAAATCTGGCTTTTTAGGTTTCAAGAGTAACAGATTTATACAGGTTGAAAATTGCTTAATTTGTAAAACATCAATGATTGAAAAAATCAAAGAGTTTTTAAGATTTGCGAATTCAGATGCTCCAACAAAATGTTACATTATTGAAAATGAAGAGGGTGAGGCACTTATAAATTTTGAAGGTAAAATTAAGAAAGATAGTATCGAAATCGAAAATGTCGTGGGGATAAAAACTAGAAATAAAATTTTTGGACAAGAAAAAATAAAAATCAGCGTTGATGATATATTTTACTACTGTGGATTTGACTCTTTCAGCCAATCAAACAGATATCTTCTTGGTAATTTTCTCTGCTATTCCACAAAATTTTTAAAAAAGAATGATAGAGTGTTAGAACTTTATTCAGGTAGCGGTTTCTTTACCAATACTATATCTAGAAAAACTGAATCGGTAACTGCCGTGGAAGAAAATTTTGAAGCGACAAAACTCTTAAAAGAACTAAACCTTAATAATTTAAACGTATTCACAGAAAAGGTTGAAAAATTACAACAAAGCATATTGAAAAATCATAATATTCTTTTTGTTGATCCTCCAAGATCTGGTTTATCTAAAAATGTTATAAAACTTGCCCTCAACCATCCTTTTGAAAAAATCATATATGTTTCATGCAATCCTGCTACAATGGCAAGAGATATTTCAAATTTAATAGATAAATACCAACTTGAAAATTTTTACATAATTGACATGTTTCCTAATACATATCATATTGAATCTATAGCATATCTCACATTGAGGTAAAAGATGACTGCCGCTACTATCTCTTTATCCAGCGAGCTTGGAGTAAAAGTTGATTTTGATGAAAAACTAAAAAAAATCGTTCAAACAACAATTATTTTCGATAACATCCTTGAAACTAACACAAAAAAAATACCCTCAAATATTTTAAAATTTTTCAAAAACTATCTAAACATGCCAAATGATTACTTAGTCTCTTATCTAGAATGGGAAAAAATCACCGATAACTATAAAAAAATATACTTAGCACTGATGAAGATAAAACCAGGAGAAACTATAACCTATGGTGAATTAGCTCAAAGAGTTGGTATCACACGAGGAGCAAGGGTAGTGGGGAATGCAATGGCAAAAAATCCATATCCTCTTATTATTCCTTGTCACAGAGTAGTATCAAAAAATGGAATTGGGGGCTTCTTTTATAGCCCTTCAAATAAAAAGCGTTTACTAAAATGGGAGGAAGTCTATGAATTTATGGCATGTAAAAAATGAAAATGATCTCGTAGTGGAAAAACATAAAGAAACTTTCTTCTTTTTTCAAAAACTACTACAAAACTCTTTAAAACTAACTTCTAATAATGCTATCGCATATTTCATAAACAATTTTGTAAAAATTTTAGTATACAAGATTAAAAAGAACTTAAGCCAAGAATACCTTAATTTTTTAAATAGTTATGCAACTGTAAATAATATTTCATTAAACGATCTACTATTAGCAGTAAGCTTTCCGGATATTTTCTCATATATGCTGTCAAAAACCGGTAGTAAAATGTACCTAAATATTCCTCATGTTTTTTTAGGCTGTTCCACACTCCTTTTACCCACAGAAAATGGTGTTCTACATTGTAGAAACCTCGACTATTTTGGTGGAAAACTTTGGACAAAAAATCATACTGTAATGCTCTTCGATTTTCCAAATACAGTAAAGTCGGTAAACATTACCACTATGGGACTACCTGTCATAGGTATCACAGCCTTAAATGAAGCAGGTATCTCTTTATCTGTTCATATGCTTTTCACTAAAGAAGTAAATTTAAAAGGTTCTCTTGTAACAGACCTTGCTTTTCAGGTAATTACAAAAGCAACATCAATTTCTGATGTATTAAAAATTGTAAAGGATAAGCCCACTGTCAGCGGATGGGCTTTTATAGTATTCAGTCACAAGGAAAACAAAGGTGTTTTGATTGAATTTAACGGTAAGAAAACCTGCATAAAAGAGCTTAATAGTCTGCCTTTTATATACAACAACTTTTATATGACCAGAGAACAACAATCTTCTGAACTGTACCCATCCTATATATGGATACAAAATAATTTTTACAGAAACAACCATCTCAAACGCCTATTATCAGATAAACAAACTTTTTCTCTGAAAAATGCAATCAGAATAATTAGTAATACCTCAGATTACTATCATGGTAACAAGGACCCTTTTGGTCACACTGTAGCAAATAGCTTTACTGTCACATCTGCTATTTTTGACGTAAACAACGAAAGATTATCATTAGGCGAAAATCATTCTCCCGCTGGAGTTGGAATAAACAAAATCTACGACTTATCTAAAACCTTCAAAGGTGAACTGAATGAAATCGATAAAATAAATATTATCCAAGATGAGAAAAAAAGAGCATTCTATAATGCTGTTGTAAGTGTGATGGATATTTTATACACTAATCAGGACTATGAAAAATGCATAAACATTCTTGACAAACTAGGAGAAAATCTTAATGATAGCTATTTTACTCTTCTACTTTATGCTATTTTATTAATTAAAAAGGAAGATTTTATAAAAGCAAAAGAGAAACTTTACAAAGCTTTAGAAAAAACTTATTTGGACTCATATAGACTTGGAATGATAAAACTGCTAGTTGCGGCCATAGAAGATTTCACCGGCAAGAAAAAGACAGCAACAGAGCTATATGCGGATATTTTACAAAATCACAGATTTGTAGATTTAAACATTCTAACATTAAAACTTTATACAAAAGGGGCAGATAAAAACTTTTTCAAAAAAGTTGTACCAAACTTTTTCCTTTCCCATTTCCTGATTATCTAAATTTTTCAGAAATGGATTAATGGGCCTCGCCCTTTACCAAGCTTATAATTTTTTCCTCTTAATAATGATTCTGTTAAAAATTCCTTAGCTTTTCTCACCGCTATCACCACAGGCATTCCTTTAGCAATGTTTGCAGCTATGGCTGAAGATAAAGTACAACCCGTCCCATGTGTATTACCAGTTTTCACTTTAGTAGAAGTAAATACTTCATAATTACTTCCATCAAACAGTATATCCACTGCTTCTTCACCTCGCAAATGCCCGCCTTTAATTAATGCATATTTTGCACCTTTTTCTTTAATTCTTTTTGCTCCCTCCATCATACCATTCACATCCTTAATTTCTATTCCGGCTATAGTAGAGGCTTCATCCAAATTTGGAGTTACCATAAATGCATTGGAAATCAAATTATCAAAGGAGCCATCAAAAAGAGATGTACCATCACTTGCTTTAAAGATAGTATCAAGAATAAAAGGTACTTGCTTTTTAGACAAATAATACCCAACGAAATCAGCTATATCGGCAGCTGCCAACATTCCTATTTTTACAATATCAATCTTGAAATCAGCAAACAATATATCCAGCTGTTTTTCAATCATCTTCAATGGCATAGGGAAAATTTCTTTGACTCCCTGCGTATTTTGTATGGTAATAGCTGTAATTACTGTCAAGCCATAAACACCTAAGGCAGAAAATGTTTTTAAGTCAGCCTGAATACCAGCACCAGAGCTACCATCTGAACCTGCTATACTCAATACCACAGACAGACTCATATATCGACCTCTACACTGTATCTGTTATCTCCAAGCAGACTATCCAGCTGTCTAAAAAGACCAAGTTTTGGACTTACTCTGTATTCATCTGATGCCTTTATTAATACTTTACCTTTACTTTGTACCTCTACTTCGAAATATACGGGCTTTTCCCCCTTCTCACTTATAATAACCTTTTTCAATTCATTACAAAGATTCTCATTAAACCCTGTTGCATTTATTTTTACTTTGATTGCAGAAATAAGCTTATCAAAGGCTTCCTCGATATGGTATATTTCCTCAGCCACAATAGAATATTCATCCTCTTTAAAATTGACAGTCCCTTTCACAATTATAATACTATCCTCATCTAAATGTCTCACATGCTCTTTGTAAAGCTTTGGAAAAACCACCACATCCATTGTCCCTTCTAAATCCTCTAAAGTTACAAACGCCATCCTTTCATTGGTTTTTGTAATGTAATTCTTCACACTTTTTACAATTCCACCCACTGTTACCACATTGCTCTCATCACTTTTTTCTATATCAGCTGATTTTTTGGTAAATATTTCAAGTATACTAGAATAATTCACTAAAGGATGATTCGAAAGATAAAACCCCAGCACCTCTTTTTCAAACTTTAAAAGCTCATTTTCCGGCATCTCATCCACATCTGGATAAAATTCTTCTTCAACAGTTTCCCCATTTTCCTTCAACAAATCCTCAATGGTAATAATACCTTCCTTTTTTAAATGTTGCTCTTTTTGTCCTATCTCCATAGCAGTATCAAGTACCTGCAAAAGCTGTCTTCTCTTTTTTTCAAAAGAATCCATTGCACCTGCTTTAATAAGTGATTCTATTACTTTCCTGTTCACCTGTCTTAAATCAACCCTCTTGCAAAAATCGTATATACTCTTATATTTCCCCCCTTTTTCTCTTTCTTCAATGATTTCATCAATGGCACCAAACCCAACATTTTTAATAGCACCAAGACCAAAACGTATCGAATTATCATCAATAACAAAATCTTTATACGACTCATTTATATCAGGTTGCAATACTTTAATCCCCATTTTCTTACATTCATCAATAAAAGCAACAACTTTATCCCCTTTTTCTAACTCATTGGAAAGAAGTGATGCCATATACTCCACAGGATAATGGGCTTTGAGATAAGCTGTCTGATAACTCACCATAGCATAAGCTGCAGAGTGACTTTTATTAAATCCGTACTCTGCAAATTTTGCCATCAAATCGAAAATTTCACTGGCCTTTTTCTCTTCAAAACCTCTCTTTACTGCCCCATCAATATTCAGCTTTTCATCACCATAAAGGAATATCTCCCTATGTTTTGCCATCTCTTCAGGCTTCTTTTTCCCCATTGCTCTTCTGAGCAAGTCCGCACTACCAAGAGAGTATCCAGCTATAATCTGGGCTATCTGCATCACCTGTTCTTGATAAACAATAATTCCATAAGTCTCTTTCAATATATCCTCAAGCTCAGGCAAAGGATAAGTAACCTCTTGCAATCCATGTTTCCTTTTTACAAAGTCATCGAGCATTCCACTACCAATGGGACCAGGTCTATAAAGGGCTACAAGAGCAATAATATCCTCAAAAGCTGTTGGTTTTAGTTTTTTCAAAAGATTTTTCATCCCACTACTTTCTAGCTGAAATACTCCTGTGGTTTCTCCTGAGGACAAAAGCTCAAAGGTCTTTTCATCATCTAAAGGAATCTTTGAAATATCAAATTGAGGATCATGATTTTTCCGTATCAGTTTCTCTGTATAATCTATCACAGTCAGGTTTTTCAACCCAAGAAAGTCAAACTTTACAAGCCCCACCTTTTCGAGGGTATCCTTTTCTAACTGTGTTACCACCTCATTATTCTGCCCCCTACAAAGAGGAACATATTCCACAAGAGGCTTATCAGAAATAACAACACCTGCTGCATGCATCCCAGCATTTCTTAATAACCCCTCCAGTTTTAAAGCGTGAGTTAAAAGCTCTTTCCCTTTTTCAATACTCTCTATATTTTTCTTAATCTCAGGATCCATCGCCAAAGCTTTCTTCAATGTTAAACCTGGTTTCTCTGGAATCAACTTTGCAATTTTATCTACAACTTTTAAAGGTATCTCAAGAACTCTTCCAACGTCCCTAATAACCCCACGGGCAAGAAGCTTACCGAATGTAATAATTTGCGCTACTCTATCATCACCATATTTGCTACGAACATAATTTATAACTTCTTCCCTTCTATTCATACAGAAATCGATATCAAAATCCGGCATACTTTTTCGCTCTGGGTTCAAAAACCTTTCAAATAGCAATTTGTATTTAATGGGGTCAATATCTGTAATCCCTACCGCATAAGCCACAAGGGAACCAGCTCCAGAACCTCTCCCAGGCCCCACAGGAATTTTATTTTTCCTTGCATAGTTAATAAAATCCCAAACAATTAGATAATAGCCATCATACCCTTTCTCATGAATAATTTTCAGCTCATACTCCAGCCTATCATAATATTCCTTATGTTTTTCAAGAGGCACTTTTGCCAATCTTTGATGCAACCCTTCCCTGGCAATGTGCTCAAGATACGTTTTAAGAGTAAACCCATCTGGCACAGAATAAACAGGAAGATGTAGCTTCCCAAATTCCATCGAGACATTACACATTTCAGCTATCTTCACCGTATTTAAAAGAGCTTCAGGGACATCTTTAAATGATTCCCACATCTCTACAGGTGATTTCACATACAGTTCAGAAGAATGAGAATCTTTTCTATTAGGATCATTTATAGTATGTTGATATTGAATACACATTAAAACTTGATGAGATTGATAATCTTCTTTATCTAAAAAATGACAGTCATTTGTAGCAACAAGAGGAATACCTGTTTCCTTAGAAATATTTATAAGCTGTTGATTTACTATATTTTGTTCAGGGATACCGTTATCCTGAATTTCAAGATAATAATTATCTTTTCCCATAATTTCATAGTATTCTAATGCTACTTTTTTAGCAGCTTCATACCCTTCATTTAATATTTTCCTGGCAGGCTCACCTGCAAGACATGCAGAAAGTGCAATCAACCCCTTTGAATATTTTGCAAGAAGTTCTTTATCTATTCTTGGTTTATAATAAAATCCTTCAAGATGTGCTAATGACACAAGATATTGCAAATTTTTAAGACCTGTATTGTTCTTTGCAAGCAAAATTAGATGATAATTTTTATCTTCTTTTTTATCATAATTTTTATTAAATCTTGAATCAGGAGATACATAAACTTCACAACCTATGATAGGTTTAATCTCATTAGCAAGTGCTTGTGTATAAAAATCCACAACTCCATACATTGTACCATGATCCGTAATAGCAACAGCTTTTGAACCAAATGATTCTAACTTTTTCATTAACTCTGAAATATGTATTGCCCCGTCTAACAAAGAATATTGAGTATGAAGATGTAGATGAACAAACTCCTTACTCATTAATCAAACTCCACTTTAACTTTTACATTTTTGACGGTTTTAAAAAACTTCACCATAGAAATTTTCTCCTCTAAAAATCTCTTTACAAGCTCATCTTCACAATCAACCTTCACTTCAACACCACCTAGATTAGCAATCGATATTATATAATCTGCAACCTTATCATAATCCTTCAACCCAAAAACCGGATTATTCATAGATACTTCACCGTTAGTAACAATACCTACAAGATTACTATCACCAAAACACAGAGGCTCTTTCCCATTTTCAATCCTATAAATTTCAAATTTTGGTATGCTACTTTTTTTATACCCCTCTGTTAAAATAATATCCACATCATTAAAATAGTTTAAAATCAACTCATAAACTGACATATCCTTATTTACTGTTTTTATTAAAGCAACCTTCTCTTTCGATGAAATGATCACTTGATTTGATCCTGCTTTTTTCAATCGATAAGAATCTTTCCCAGGTTTATCTATTTCAAATCTATGAGCATCATGTTTTATAGCACCCACTTTAAACCCTTTTTTAGTAAAAAATGGTATTAGATTCTCTAAAAATGTGGTTTTTCCACTGCCAGAACTGCCCACAAACGTAAATAAAGGGGGAAATTTATTCTTCATTTTAATCTCCATTTTAGATATAATTTGTTGTAAACTTAAAATAGATTTTACGGTTATAAAATCAGATGCAAGGTTTTTCAAGTTATAAATTCAAAACAGAAATTTTCTTTGCATCATCTCTCTTTTACTCATTATTCCTTAATTTTATTTCAAAAAAACTACCCCATGTGTTGCTTTTATTTATATCTTTTTTGTTATTATCTTTAATTCTACAATTATTTTTTAAAGGCAAGCTTTTTTTATTTTTTCTGATAATAATACTCTTTTCCAATCATATTCTTTCAAAAATGGACATTATCACTGAAAAGCAAAAAAGATATTCTAAAGGAATAACAAGTATTTATAAAAACAGTCAGCTCAAACCAGGCACTGCAATTTTCAAGTTAAATAACAAGCTATTAAGGTTTAAAATACCGATTGTTACTACCTTACTAGAAATAAGGGAAAAATTATGCAAAAAAATCTATATCGAATCATGTGGAGAGGTCAGCATAATACAGGCAGCACTTTTTGGAAACAGAATATATTTAGATAATACAATAAAAGACCTTTTTATCATCACTGGTATTTTCCATCTCCTTGCTATATCAGGCCTACATGTTGGAATTATTATTTCCATTTCTTTTTTAATATTTTCTTTCTTACCATTGAGATTCCGCTACCTAGCAGTAAGTCTAACACTTATACCATTCACAATTTTAACAGGTTTAAAGATAACAGTTTTACGGGCTTCACTTTTCGCAATATTCATTTTTGTTGCACTATTTTTTGATATAAAAGTAGAATTAAGGAAACTGCTCCTCTTTATAGCATCACTTTTTCTTTTTTTATTTCCATCATCTGCTTTTGATATATCATTTCAATTATCCTTTGCTGCCGTTTTCGGAATCTTAACAGTTATAGAAAAAGAAAAAGGATTAAAGAGCGCAATTCTTGTTCCTCTTGGTGCTACCCTTTTTACTATGCCTATTATTCTATACAGTTTTGGAAATTTCAACTATCTTGGAATTTTGAATACGTTTATTATGCTACCATTCATTTACCTTCTGATTATAACAGGTCTGATTACACCTTTTACTGGTCACTTTGCCATTGCTCCACTAATTACAGTTGAAAGTTGGATACATAAAATAGCCACCTTTTTATACAAACTTACATATTCCACCTTTATACTTAATAAAATCAACTTTTATCTCCTAATATTTTCATTAATTTTAATTCTACTATTCATCATTTTAAAAAAATTCACTTTTTTGCTCTTGTTACTCATAATCCCCCTTATTAATTTTGAAAAATCCAATATCATAATTTTTCCAAATATGATTCGTTCAAAAGGGATTATAGATTTAAGTGGCAGAAAACAGGTATTTTTTAAAGGTTTTTACAATGATTTCAAATACAAATTCCTTCCTATAGTCGCAAAGTTTGGTATCAAAAAATTCGACAATGGAATAATACATATCTATGACGGGCAAAATCTTTATTTTAAAATTAAAAATAACTTTTTATTAGATATTTGCATCAACAAAATTGATAAAAATTGCAAAATAGTTTACATGACAAAATCAAATAGTATTTCAAAAAAGTTGTTGATGTCACAAAATAAAATCTTTATTATTTATAAAAATGAAGTAAAATCAAAAAATATATATGAATTAAAAAATAAAAAATGCATCATTTTAAAAAAAGGTGAAATAATCTATGATAATGGTATTTGTAAATGAAAAACCCACCAAAGTTGTAGAAAATACAACCCTTTTTCAGCTACGAGACAATATTAAACCAGATGCTGACATTGTGATTTTAAATGGTCATATCATGAATAAAGACGTAACATTAAATAATAACGATAATGTTGTTTTGATAAAAAGAGGAGAAATACCTTCTTTTGATGAATTAGAAGCTCTCATGATTGCAAGACATACTCCTGGAATACACAAAAAATTAAAAAAAGGTAGGGTGGCCATTGCAGGACTTGGAGGTCTTGGATCGAATATAGCCACAAGTCTTGCCAGAATGGGAGTAGGATTTTTAAGATTAATAGATTTTGATGTTGTTGAACCGTCAAATTTAAACAGGCAGTACTATTTTATAGACCAAATAGGAAGGAAGAAAACCGATGCATTATTAGAAACCTTAAAAAGAATAAATCCATATATCACCTATGATCCTGTTGACTGTTTTGTGAATGAAAACAATATCAAAGAACTTTTTCATGATGTAGACGTTATAATCGAAGCCTTCGATAAAGCTGAAACCAAAGCTCTTTTAATAAAAAATTGCTTGCAGCTTTTCCCTGATAAATTGATTATAGGAGCAAGCGGTGTAGCAGGTATTTATGACACTTCATTATTAAAGGTGGAAAAGCTTGGTAAAAATGTTTACATTGTAGGTGATTTTGTAAACGAAGCAAAACCTGGTGAAGGGTTAATGGCAACTAGAGTAACGGTAGCTGCAAATATGCAGGCAAATATAGCTGTAAGATACTTAGTAAATGATAAAAATGTTTTTTAATTTTTTTGTGAAATAATCATAAGAATCTTAATTTGGTTTTATGTATTACTATAATTGAATTAATGAGAGGAAATAATGAAGATCAAAATCAACGGTGAAATAAAAGAAGTTAGTGACAACATCACAATTTTTGATCTAATAAAATCACTAAATTTAAAATTAGATAGAATTGTTGTTGAATATAATAAAACAATTTTGAATAGAGACGATTATGTCAAAATAACTATTAAGGAAGGGGACAGCCTTGAGTTGATTCATTTCGTTGGAGGTGGATGATGAGAATTTTTTTATTATTGATTTCTTTAATTTTTTATTCCACATATTCAAATGCTTTAGTAAAGCTTAAAATAGATGATTTCCAACAACTCATTCGTAAAAATAAAAGCACAACAATTGTAGTTTTTTGGGCATCTTATTGCCCTTATTGTAAAAAAGAGATTAAAGAACTTTATAAAAATAAAATCAAACTGGATAAAAAACAAATATCAGTAATATTAATCTCTATTGATAAACTTGAATCGTCAGCTTTAAGAGCTTATAAAAACCTGAATGTTGACTTCCCTTTATACATTGCAACCAACAACCTTATAAATTATCTCAACATACGTTTAGTACCCATAATTGCTATTTATGACAAATTTGGAAATATGCATGACATAGCTCCAGGATATAAAACTTTTACTGAAATTCTTAAGATGCTCAAAGAATAGCAAAGCAATTTACACTATTTTATGATATAATATTGTTGAGTATTTTGATTTTATGGAGGCACTAATGAGTAAAAAATTATTCATTGTATTACTGGTTTCAGCACTTATATTCACAACCGTAATGAATGCTTACGCAGTAAATCAAAGAGCAGGTAAAAGGAAGTTTAAAAAATATTGCCACAAAAAATGTCATAATGGAAAATTTAAAAACATACCTTATATTACCCCTTCCTCACTTACCACTGAACAGTGGAAACTGTTTTTTACCAACGACATGAAAAAATTAAAACGAGTTCATAAAAATGGTGAATTAGACTCTATCAAATTAAAACCAAAACATTATAAAAATATTGAAGCATTCCTTATAAACCACGGCTTAGGCTCCTTTGAACCAGAAAGCTGTACACAATAAAGCTAACAACTAACCCTATTCATTAATCTTGATGATTACATAATTCAAAACAATATAATATAGCAATATCAAAAAAACAGCTGTATCATAAAAGAATAATCACAGATTTAAAATAACTCTTTTGGAACATATCCAATTTAAAAGCTAGCAATACATCTTAATTTTTCAAATTTAAATATATAACAGTTTTATATGGTTGGTAACCTAAAATTAGTAAACAATAAAAAATTTTTTACCATTATACCATTTCAAGTTATAATCTCCCACCTCCATGGTAATGACATTGTTGACAATTGGTTTTATTTTTTTGGTGCTGAGTTCTCCTCCCATTATGACATGATAATCTACATAATTCAAATTTTACTGGATTTATAGGTGCTACGATAGTCCCACTATCAAAATTAGTCTGAGAAGCATTATAAGTACTAAAAGGAGCTGTTCCTGTCCATTTCATACGATTAGTAATCAAAAAAGGATTACCCCCGTGTGGGTCATGACAAATTATACAAGGTATTTTTTCTTTACCATGTATATCATTACTAAAAGAACTAGCTATATTTCTTATCCTGCCATTATTATTAGTAGGATCCAATACATTTAAATCAGGTCTATCAGTAAAAGTTGGAAAACTACCATCATGGCATTTCAAACAAAAATGATCTATTTTATATATTTTCAACCAATATTTGTCAGTACCATTATAATTTGTCGGGTTAGTTGACCAAGTAAAGGGTTGTAAAGGATTGTCTGGATCAACAAGTGATTCTATCACATTTGTGGTATTTAAATCGTCTCTCCTAACTCCATGAACACCATGACAATTTATACACTCAAGATGAGCACCACTGCTACCTTGTTGTGCATCTGTCACATCATGTGACCTGTTTACCCATCTTCTTGTACCACTATAAATATCATAAAACCCATCATTGCTTGACATCAAACTTTCAATATCAATATTATTTTCAGACAATGGTCCAATACCTTGTGAACTCCCGTGACACACAAAACATAAATCTTCTTCATTACCTTTTAACAACTGAGAAGTTGCAGAACCCGTAATAATATCTTTTGCATTATGTGGTTTATGGCAGTTGCCACAGGCATAATCTGATGAAATGGGCGCACTGCTCACAACCTGATTATGCACAGATGTAGAAAAAGGTAACGTTTTACTACCTTCAACCTTTTTATCATGACAGCTTGTACATAACAATTGTTTATCAGCAGTTCTTAAAAAATAAATAGTTTCTGTATGCGGATCATGACATGTTGTACATTCAATCCTTCCGTTTTGAAGTTTTATAAATGAAGGTAAAACTGATGGTGATTTCAACTGCCTATCTTGAACAGCTAGATTATCATCATAAACAAATGATATAGGATGATCATCTCTTAGGTCAGTACCAAGATTTGCTTCACCTGATAATGGAAAATTCAAATCCGTGGCTATTGACGATGTAGTAGCATATATAGCATTGAGTGCTATTGTTCCATCGTGACATGAAAGGCATAATTTCGAACTCCCAGTGGGCTGTCCTGGCGAAGCATTCATAGTCACTGAAGAATACGTTTGATACACTGCCGTACTAAGTTCTCTATTCCAAAGGGGAGCATATGGAAGAGCATTGTGTGGAGTATGACAAAATACACAAACTCTATTCTCTTGGCTTGACTTTATAGGTCCCGGGCCAGATTTTGATAGATTGTGCTTGGTATTTGCTACTCCAGCATATATCAATGAACTAAATATACCTAGTATCAATAAACTTATGCTTACTTTAATTTTCATAAACTTCCTCCTGCTATAAAGATAGCAAATATCATGCCTACACTATTCAAATGACTTATATACCTTTACTCTTGCATTAAACAAATCAGCTATATAAATCTCATCATTATAACAATAAATCCTTGCAGGCATGTAAAAAGATTCAACATCAGAGCCATTCTGTCCAATAAAATAAAGCAAATTACCATCTAAGTCAAAAATTTGAAAATTATCAAAGTCAGCATCTGTAACATATATTCTCTCATATTTATCGATGCATATACCTTTAGGTTTTGAAAAATTACCCGGTCTGTTTCCAATCTCACCAAACGTATCCAAAATATTACCATCATAATCTAGTTTAATAATTCTAAAATTCATAGAGTCTAAAACATACAGCCATCTTTTATTTTTAATAACATCTATATCCAATGGAAAATTAAATCCCTTATCAATCTCATTTTTAATATTTCCATCCATATCCGTAATAACTATTTTATTTCTGTTAGCATCTGCCAAAAATATAAGATGATTTTTTGAATCAACCTTTATTGATACAGGTTTACTTAATTGAATATCTAGAAATGAAGTTGACTTATCAATAATATTGTATCTAATAATATACCCTTTTTCTGAATCAACCAAATAAAGATTATTATTGTCGAAATCCATATCTACTATAGACTTTAACCTTTTACCAGAAAACTCTTTTATAATATCCAGCCTAAAATTATTCTTATCTATCAAATAAACCACTCCAAACATAATATCGCTAACAGCAATGTAATTATCATTTGCCGCCACAGCAAAAGGCCGATACAGAGGGGGAATCTCATGTTCAATTCCAAAAAACTTTCTAAAAAAACTATAATTTTCCCTAATTTTTTTCGTATCTATAATGTTTATAAGCGCTATCTTTGGATTAGAGATATCAGGCCAAAAATATTTATCAAAATTTTCTACATTCTGATAACGTACTGCACAACCACTAACGAGAATTATTATTATCAAAAATTTTAATAGTTGCTTCATCTTTAGCTCTCTTTAAAATTTCTTTATAATAATCTTTAAACTTCCTTTGCTTCATTAATCTTTCTATTTCACTCTTAATCTCTTTATAAGGCACAACCTCTGAAGGTTTTTCATCTATAACTTTAACAATCAAATACCCATAAATATTTTTATAAGGACCTCCTACATCCCCTACTTTTAATGAGAAAATTTTATCTACAGGATAATTTTTACTAAATTTATACACTTTGTCTTCATCAGGATATTTCCCTTTATTACACTTACTCCAAACCTTTTTATCTCCTTCTTTTATGAGTAATAAAATTTTTTCAGCTTCTTTTTTCTTTTCTTCCATTTGTTTTGGATTCAATTCACGAGCATCTGCCTCAATAAGGCAATTTTTTACAATATAAAACGCTCCTGTACTAAACATACCAAGATTGTTGTCATAATAATTTTTTAAAATATCATCACTAATTTTTTCTTTAAAAATTTCTTCTTTAATAATTTCTTTAACATTCAAATCTCTATAAGTATCAATCAATATGTTTTCACTTATACCATTCTCATTCAAGGCTTTGATATAATCTTCATTACTTTTAAAACGTTTCTTAATTACATCTACAATCTCTTTAGCTTTATTATCAACCTTCTCATATAATTTAGGTTTATTTTTTTTCAAATAAAGAACTATTGTTCTTGCATTAACTGCTGACTCTATTGCTTCATCCCAAAATTCTTTTTTATTTAAACTCTGAACATGAAATTTACCAATGGGGATAACTTTATTTAAAAACGTTTTTACCTCAAAGTAATGTATTTTTTCTCCATTCACAATAGCAATAATCTTTTCTTGTGCAAACAACAAGTTACTATGAACGAGTACCGTAATAAAAACCAAAATTTTTACGCAACTCAAAATATACTTCATGTTCTACTCTCCTTACACCATCCATTATGGTATTATTTTTTCTATATCCTAAAGCCATTTTAAACACTCTTGTTTTATAGCTCACTGCACATTCGTAATCTAATCCTTTGTTTTTTTCTCTATCAATTTGCTTCTCAAATGCAAATATTGCAGTTAATCTATCAGTAGGTGTATATGATACTTTAACAATAATATAGTCATCTTTTTTAAATTCGCCAATCGAATTATCTCTTTCTCTTTCAAACCCCAATTCAAGTATAGCATATGGTTTAACAACAGGAAAGCTTCTATATTTAATCAGCTTCAAATTAGCATTGTAAAGCTGCAATTTATAATCTCTATCGTTCTCTCTATACTTTAAATCTAACAGAATATTTCTTGCATTTAGCTGATAATTCACTCTTTTTTCTCTATCTACTTTAGTAATTATACCCTGATAATCGGTTTTTTCTTCTTTGTAATAAGTCATCAAGTTATGATATTTATATTTAATTTTCAAATCATATATCGTAGTATTTTTTTTATAGATATTTTTTTGTTTTTCATATTCTTTTTTTGGATAAAAAGATATTTTATAGTTTTTATCCTTTATTTCCATATTCAATAAAAAACTATAAAATACTTTATCCTGTGAATTCCCAAAACGATCTTTTTTATAGTTACTTTCCAAATAAAACTTTTTATTCAAAGTAAAATAACCATCTTTAGATATAACATGATACTTTTCTGTATAACTGCTATATTCATCTCTTCTTTCATACCTAAACTCTTTATCAAATATTAAATTATACGGACGAATCTCAAATAGTTTATCTAAGCTGAATCTACTTTCTTTCTCATCTTTAAATCTATTTGAAGGATCATAAACTTTATTCTTCTCAGTCTCATAATATTCAATATCTAGTTTGCTTTTTATAGTTTCAAAATATTTAAGATAATACCCACTTCTTATCTCATATTTATTTTTGTTGTACTCATAACCTGCATCTCTTTGTACAGACAAAGTTAGATCATTTGAATCTCCTGTTAAAACACTGAGCTGACCTTCAATTGATTCATTAAAGTTCAGTAGATAAGTATCCACAGGATTAAGTATGACTATACCAAGACTTGAATTCTCGCCATCAATAATAACACCACTTAAATCTAATGTTACTGCATTAGAACCAATATTCTTAATTAAGATATAACCACTACCATAAATTCCATTGCTCAAAATAGTGTTCAACTCATTATAAGAAAAAATGCCTTCATCTATGCTTGCAACCTTTAGATTCTCCTTCGTAAGAATTATATTTGTATAAAAATCAAAATCTTTTGAGCTATAATCATAATTACCCGAAATGTTGTGAGTTGTACTAATATCATTAATATATTTGTCTTCATTGTATTCATAAGTGTATGTACCTGTAACGCTATGCTTTCCTTCTGTAATATTTGTTGACAACTTATAATATCTATTATTGTATATATTACCTTTATAATCTTCATCAGTAAGTTTGCCAAACCCTTCTATTTTTAAATTTTTAAACTTTAACAATGTTGGAAAACCAAATGAGTCAACCAATCCAAACGTATACGTTTTTTTATCTGAATTCTCTTCACCAAGATTAAATTCTTTAATTTCCTGCTTATAATTAAATCCTACAAGGTTTTTTATATCTATTCCCACTTTTTTATGAGCCTCTTTTGTTAAATAGTTAGAATCAGTTTCTAATATTTTTTTATAACTGTACTCAGTATAATTAGCCATAAAATTAATTTTTCCGTATTTATAAAAATAGTAATTTTGCATTTTATTACGATTATAGTTACTTAAAGAGGTATTAATCCCTTCTAATTCACTAATATCAGCTTTAATTTTTGGCAATGAATTAAAATACTTTTCACTATTGACATCCAATGCTTTATTATCTGAATACTCCACATAAAACTCTATATTTTTTTTAGGTATCCTAAAATTCAACTTCCCATTTAAAGAATAATCGAAGTCTTCTGTATTCTTTGCATCAGAATTAGATGTAAAAGGGAATGATACTTTTGGTTTCACATTTTCAAAATAGTTCATATTATACTGATCCAAATTTAGATTCAATCTAAGGCTACCCAATCTACCTCTTAAAAAATCTCTTTTATAATCAGTATTTAAAAACAATTTATCCACTTGGCTTCCTTCATAATACTTACTACTATTGTCTTCTGATCTAGAATAAGATTTAAACTGCGTTTCAACACCCGTATTTAGAGATAAGTAACCAGCATATACATTGTAAGAAAACACAAAAAACAAAATAAAAAGGTACTTTCTAATAAACATAATCACCTATCATGACAGTCTAAACAAATACGCGATGGAGTATCTCTTAAAAGCTTAATTTTTTTCGTATGAGGATCATGGCAAGTAGGACAAGCCATTAAAAAACCATTTTTATACAACGGAAGCTTATTGTTAACTTTTTTATTGTTTATCTTTATTTTCTTAATATTATTTAAAGAACTTCTAATATCAACATTAATTGGATGAAAACTTTTACTATGTTCAATATAATTTGTATGACATGATATACATACAGCAGATATTTCATCATACAGTTTTTTAATTTCTATAGCTGTTTGCTTCCTATTTTCATATAGATTTGGTGTTATATATTTATATGATTTTGATTTACCCCATATTGGTTTTATTTCATATGATTTCCTTAGCTTATGGCAAAAACTGCAGTAACTTTTACTGAAACTTGATCCTAAGAATTTAAAATTATGAGGTGATTCTTTAGCATATATTGATTGACAAAAAAACAAAAAAACTATCAATATTAATACAATATTCTTTGTCATATTTTTCCATAATCAAAATTTAAATTTTTATAATCAAGCCTTTTATAAATATAATATTAGCACAAATTTTAACAAACTGCTATTTATTTATGTGACACTCACCGCAAAAGGTTTTCTCATCTGTAGTTCTCAATAATTTTTCCACATGCTTATATGAGGTAAAGCTTGTTCCCACTACTCCTTTATGCGGGTCATGACATGTAAGACATTCCACCTTGCCATTAATAAGCTTAAACTTACCATTCACTCCATTTACCCAACCATTAGATACGTTGCTATTCAATCCTGTATCTTTAGTATAATCATAGACAACTCCAATTGGATGATTTGATTTTGCATAATCAATTGTCAATACACCCATTAAATACGCCTCAAAGTAAGCACCTGTAAACCCAGTACTCTCAGACATACCATCATGACATGCCATACATGCCTCAGAAGGGGAATTTATTGTATTATCCTGAATATTATCTAATGTCCCAAAAGGACTAACATATTTTGTATATGCAGCCCCATCATCATATTGGTTAGTATCATTCCATAGCGGTATTTTATTGCCTGCATTGTGAGGCTTGTGACAAGGAGCACACGGAGATTCATCTACACCATCTGAACGATAAAAATAATGAGGGCCATTCTTAACCTGCACACCATTAATAGAACTAACATGGCAGTTATAAGTCGAACAACCTGATGCATATAGATTGCCTACCATAAAAACAACAAACATCAATATAGAAAGCAAAATCCACCTTTTATCCATTAAACCCCTCTCTCAATAAAGCCTTTATACAGGGGGAGACCTTCATCTCCCCTAGCATAAAAGCTTATCCGTCAGCTAATTAATTGTTATGACATGTTTGACACAACGAAGCTTTCGCAGCCCTTAAAAAGTCACCATTAGTATTGTCATGAGGGTTATGACATGTACCACACTCAAGAATATCACCTGATGTCCCATAAAATTTAAATCCTGCAGCCTTAACACTTGCTAACGACTTCAACGAAGTAGCTGTCCCATTATCTACATACTGAATGGATACAGGGTGTTGACCATTAGGTTTAGTTGCATAATCAATATCAAGCCCAACTGTTACAGTAGCTTTTGCTGCTGTCAAAGCTGTACCTGGTCCGCTCGCATCATTAATCATACCATCATGACATGCCATACACGCTTTTGAAATATCTCCCAATGTACTAGATGGAGTAGCATTAAGAGAATCTGTTGGAGAAGTATAAGCTGAATATGTCCCATCAAAAGAGTTACTGTCATTCCACAGAGGAATTAAAGTACCCGCGTTGTGTGGCTTATGACATCCACCACATGCTGTCCCACCATAAACAGCAGATGCACTATTTTGCGAAAAGTCATGAGCTGTCCCAGCAACTCCAGCAAATGTTAGAACCGGTACCACCAATAAAGCTAATAAAATTAATAATTTTTTCATGTCTTTACCTCCTACTTGTTTTAGCCTTTAGCTTTTGTGTACTATTAGCATTATTTGTGCCAAAATAATTTTGCTTTTCCTACTAAACTGTTATGATTTTATGATCCACACTATTTTTCGTTTATATTTTTTTTGTGTATAATCAACTCAAATCAAACTTCATACTTTATTAATATCTCTAGTAATATCCAAATGAACAACTATAAACTCACAATCCTTAACCTACTTACATATAAGTAATTTCTATTTTTTTAAATTAAAAACAATTCCTTTTGAACTTTTTAGTTAACAAATTATCACACACATATTATTAAATCTGTATACAAAATACAAAAAATGAGACATGCGTGAGACATATATGCTACAAAACCTGTAGGATATGAGACACAATTGAGACATAAGTGAGACACGATGAGACATGTTACAACAAAAAATTTGAATCAATAAAAACGACAATTTTGTATCAATATCAATACCCAGGATTGTATTGCCATCACTTTTGAGAGGTAGCAAAAAAGAACCGCCATTTCAAGTGCCTATAATACAATATTATTTATTTTAATCTATTGAAAATTTTTTTAGCAATCTATAAAGTGTAGCCCTGCTAATACCTAAAATTTCCGCAGCTTTTTTCCTATTATTCCCCGCCTTTTTTAAGGCATCTAATACCTCTTCTCGATTCAACTCTCTTATATGCTCTTCTTTCAATCCCAAGTCACTAGGCATTATAACACCGGTGTATCTTGCCTTTATCAAACTTGCCCTTATAATATTCTCAAGTTCTCTAACATTTCCTGGAAATCTATATTTCAATAATAATCTTTCAGCCCCCTGACTTAACCTAATCTCTCTGTTATAAAAATTGTATTTTTTAATGAAATAATTTGCTAATGGGATAATATCTTCTGTCCTCTCCCTTAAAGGTGGAACTCTTACTTCAGCCACTTTTAGCCTATAATACAAATCCGCTCTAAATTTACCTTCAGCAACCTTTTGTTCTAAATCAACATTCGTAGCAAAAATATATCTGACATCTAATTTAATATCCTTCATCCCACCAACTCTTCTAACACAATTTTCTTGTAATACCCTCAAAAGTTTTACCTGCAAGTCAAATTCTAAATCACCTATTTCATCTAAAAAAAGTGTCCCTTTCTGTGCCTGTTCAAAATAACCTGGCTTACTTTTATCTGCTCCAGTAAAAGCACCTTTTTCATAACCAAAAAGCTCTGACTCAAGAAGTGATGGTGGAATGGCATTGCAATTTACAGCCACAAAAGGGCCTTTTTTTCTTTTACTATATTTATGTATACTTTTTGCAACTACTTCTTTTCCCACTCCACTTTCCCCTGTAATTAAAACAGGTACATCAGATGAAGCTATTCTAGCCATTTGTTTCAAAACTTCCAAAAAGACCGGTGAATCAGCTATAATTTGTTCATCCTCAAAATCTTTATTCGTTTCAACAGCTTCCTCTTTCTTCTTCTCTGAAAGACTTTTTTCTATTTCAGCCAAAATTTGTTTTAATTTACTCATTTTAAAAGGTTTACTGAGGTATTCAAAAGCTCCCTCTTGTATTGCTTTTATGGCAGTATCACTAGAGCCAAATGCCGTAATCAGTATAAAAACTGCATTATTCCCAGATTTACGCATCTTTTTAAGAACTTCTATACCATCTACTTCATTCATTATATAATCACATATCACTACATCATAATTGTTTTTTTTCATTAATTCCAATGCATGTATACCATTAAGTGCAACCTCGACTTGATAAATTCGTTCAAGAGCAAGCTTTATTACTTCTCTAGAATTTTTATCATCGTCTACAATTAAAACTTTAAGCATCTTTACCTTTCAACGGTATTTTTATACCAAAAATTGTTTCACCATTCTTGCTTTCACAAAAAATATCCCCTCCTAAAACCTCAACTAACTCTTTACATACAGCAAGCCCCAAGCCAGTCCCTTTTCCTGTTTTTTTTGTAGAAAAAAAAGGATCAAAAATTTTATCTTTTAATTTTCCATCAACACCCTTACCATTATCAATCACATATATTGTTACAAAATCACCATCAACTTTACTTTTCACCTTAATACTACCAACATTTTCACCTATACTATCAGCTGAATTTTTTATAAAATTGTATAATATTTGTTCTACAAAACCTTTGTCTGTAAAGACAACAACATCATCAACATCAGCTTTAAGACTTATATTTTCTGACACCATAAAACTCATATCAGATAAAATATCAGAAACCAAATCTTTTAATCTTACACTTTCATAAGAAGGTTCTGGTTTTTTTGAAACATAAAGATAATTTCTAATAATATTTTGGATTTTATTAATCTGTCTAGCAATATTATCACAGCGCTTTTTAATAAAATCATCATCATACACCTCTTGAATCAAATCAATGTTACCCATTATTACATGCATTGGCGTCCCAATTTCATGTGCCATTTTTGAGGCAAACTGCCCTAATATTGACAGCTTTTCATAATACACAACTTTCTCTTTTAAAGCCCTTTCTTTTTCATCAATTTTTCTGACTATATAATACAACAACAACACATAAATTATAAAACCAAACAATGAAAAAACACTTGCTCTATAACGAACACTATCAATATTATCCATAATCTCGGTAAAATCTTTATATATTTCCACAACTCCCTTTACTTCACCACCAAACACAACTGGATAATATATTTCTTGAACGTATTCTGTTCCTTCAGGTATTTTAATATCACCAAAACTTTCTACATCAAAAACTTTCTTGATAGAATAACTTATTTCACCAGACAATGCTTTACTCAAACCTTCACTTTTCACTTCATTTTTCAATAAATTTTTATTATACAAAACACTCAGCCTTTTACCTTCAGGAGAAAAAATAATAACTTCAATTAAATTAGGTTCATTACTCAAAATGTTAAGTATCGGACTAAAATCCATATTTTCATTCCAATTATTTCTAAACACATAATATGAAGTAGCAGAAAGTAAGGATTTTTTAAATCTCTTTTCAAAACCTTTTCTATCAACTGCTATAAAAAAATTTTTAAAATCAAAATAAATCAAAACATTTAAAACTATCAATACAAAAAATATTACTAAAACCGATGATATTAAAAACTTAACAGTTAAAGGAAACTCACCAAACTTTCTTCTTATCTTATCTATTCTGTCTTTCAACTCATCACCACCTCAACATGGGCTCATCAACACTCATATTTCTCCTGCCTTTTTTATACAATTCTCCCAAATATTGCAAAACAACAAGTCTTTTATTTGGAGCATCAAGAATATAAATTCTATCTTTATCATCAATTACCAAATCTTTAGGATTGTTGAAGCCACCCAAATAAACTGAAGGCTTTTGATCACCCATATAATATAAAAAAGTACCTTTTTTATCATAAACTTTAAATCCATGAGAGGCAATATCCACAATATAAATATGACCTTCAGAATCAAAATCTATCCCATTGGGAAAATTTAATGCCCACATATTATCTCCTGGTTCTAACAACTCACCTTTATAGTTACCTTCTTTGTCAAAGATAAAAACTTTTCCTATAAATTTAGAAACTAAATATATATCTTCTGATTGCGGATCAACAGTAATAGCTGTTGGTGCAGGAGCATTCTTTATACTTTTTATCAACTTTCCATCAAGGGTTAATACATCAATTCTTCCCAATATTTGATCAGTAACATAAATTTTATTTTTATAAACGAAGACATCAGAGATATCCTTATAAACTCCTTCCATATCAAAATTCTTTTTTTTCTTCATTCTATCAAAATCTTTATCATTGACTTTTCTTCCATAGGCCCACAAAACCTTCTTATTCTCAGTTATCTCCATTACACTACCTGAGGCTCTATCTCCTATAAAAATTCTCCCATCTTTTGTAACATCAATAGCACATGGCATAATACTGCCAAACCTAACTTCTCTAATCTCTTGTTTTATAAAATCAACTATCTGTATTTTAAACGCTATAGGTACTGCTATATATACTCTCCCTCGACCATCAGTGGCTAGCCTTATTGCTCTATAATCAATCCATTTAACATTAATATCACCCACAAGCTCTTTTAAAAGCTTGCTTTTTTTAGATGCCTTGTTTGGAAACTCATCAGAATTAGCTATTACACGTACAGCCTTAAATTTTGGGTTAGCCGACTCCTTTGGCCATACATACTCATCTATTTTAAACACAGGTTGTTTTGTTGCACAGCTTATAGTTAAAAATAGCGTAGCAATTAACAATAAAATATAAGATCTTCGCATAAAATACCCCCTAAACCTTATCTTTATGGCAACTAATACAAAGAGACATAAAATCTTTACTGTTATTCTGAAAAAGCTGTCTAGTTTGTCCGTAGTGTGGATTATGACATGATACACAACTTATTTCTTCATTTGTGTCTGGAATTAATTTACCACTGGTAGGATGAGAAGCTGAAGTAAAATTCGCAAGTACATGGGTACCACTTTTTTTATCAGTATGACAGTTTAAACATAAATTATTCACATCATCCATTAACAAATATTTTCTATTAGAACCATGAGGGTCATGACAAATATTACAATATCCTGCTACTGTAGGTCCATGTGCATATGGTGCATTAAACATTGAATTTTGAAATTCTTCATGGCATTGCAAACATTTACTAGAAATAGGTTGTTTAGATGAATAATAATTATTTTTATCGTGACATTGAAAACACTGCCAAGCAGCCACCGGCCCATGAACATACTTATAGTTCATTTTATTATTATGACATATCTGACAATCTTTCACCTCAGCAAAACTATGACAACTTGTGCACAACGATTTATTATCATCCATATGAAAATAAGTTTTTCTCTTTATTTTATCTCTATAGGCTATAGTAGTCGTCACATATTTAACTTTTACTTTTTTTTCCACATCTTCAAAAACAATTCTTATATTATTTTCCCCCTTCTTCAGCAAAACCCTTTTCATAAAAACATATTTCATACCATCCTTAGTTTTTAACTTCTGAAAACTATCTACTTTATAAACTCTATCCTGAATTATAATATCTAATTTACTGCCCACATTAACATACCCAATTATATGAATTTTATCACTATTAACAATAACTCCATCATTGGGGTAAACAATTACAATATCCTTAGCATACACAGTACAGGTAAAAATCAGTAGTAAACTAATTAATAAATTCTTTATCACAAGCTTTTTCAAAATACCCACATGCTTTTTCATAATCACCTTTTTTCTTGTATATTTTACCCAACAAGTAATACAATCTTCCTTTATTAGGATATATTTTCTCAATTGACACAAGATAGTCAAGAGCTTTATCCAAGTTGCCTAAATTATATAAAGCTAAACCAATATAAAATTTTGCATCAATAAATTTGTTTGAAATAGGTTTAAGAAGTTCAAAAGCTTCCTGATTTTTACCTAATAAAATCAACACCTCTGCTAACTTTACCTTTTCAAAGTCATTTATCCCTTTTTTATCCAAAGATTTAAGCTTTTGTAGGGCATCATCCTTTTGACCATCTTTTATCAACTTTTTAATAAAGTTAATATCTGGTAAGATACTCTTTTTTCTAACTATTTTTGTTACATTTTGAAATTTTTCATATTCTTCTTTGCTTATCTCTCCTGTTAAATACTTTATATATCTTCCCACTTTAACAAAATATTGCCCTTCATACCCTATAGCATTTAAGACCTTATTATTTTTATCCAAAAAAACTGTAACTGGCAATGTGTAAATCCCAAAATCCAAAATAGCATCTCCTTTATAATTTACAATAAAAAAATTACTGTTAACTTTACCTAAAATTTTTAAGATTTCCTCTTCTTGGGCTCCTTTTAAATCCAACGAATAGCAATCTAAATCTTTTCTAGAACATAGTCTTACAAAAGTCTTAGCTACCTTCACACTTAAGCCTTTATCACTTCTCCAAAACAATATTAACTTTAGTTTTTTATCCTTTACAGACTGCTCAAATTTTGGATGAGAAGATTCAAATTTGCTAAAATCAATCACGTCTCCTTTTTTTACTCCTTTTAAAGGGAAAGATAACACCGTGCTAGCAACAAAACAAAATATAAATAAAAACCTAATGATTTTCATTACATCCCCCTTTAATTATATTTAACGGGACGTACTCTATCATAAGTCTTCGGTTTATGACAACCTACTATACACTTCCCACCTGTTTTTGTTTTAGTAAAATTAATAGGCAATTCCCATCCACCTGATCCAAAAGGAACTGACTTTCTAACATGTTTTGGTTGATTGGAAGCATGAACTTCGTGACATGCTTTACAGCTTCTTCCTTTACCTTTTATCCTAACATGTAAATAATGTAAGTTTCTATCTCCATTTCTAAAACCTGTATATTTAGTTGTAGATGCATACTGCAAAATTTCTTCATTATGGCAATTAAAACATAAATCGTATAAGCCTTTTCTATATTGATTATAAAACTTTTTCGGAAAAGCCATTTTTAAAATAAATGCATTATTAGAGCCATGTACGCTATGGCACGCAGTACAGCCATCAGTTTCTACAGGACCATGAACAAATTTTGAATTTTTAACCCTTTCACCTATATCATTATGACATTCAAAACATACATTTTTAGCATCACTAACTAGCAGCTTACCAAAATCTGAAGCATGAGGATTATGACAATCTCCACATGCACCTTCATCCACTGGTTTATGTTTATACTTTGAATTATTTAACACGTCAGCAAACTTTTTATTCTTACCATGACACTTCATACAAAGATCTTTTTCTGATTTTGCCTTTAAATGAAATTTTGTATCAGAATTATGAGGATCATGGCATTGAGTACAACCTTCTTTTACAGGTTTATGCACCACTGCTTTATGAAACCCATCTTTTTTATCATTATGACAAATAAAACATAATTCATCTTTCTTAGCTTTTAATTGGAATTGAAAGTTTGAAGAATGAGGATCGTGACATGATGTACATTCTCCTGCCGCTACAGGACCATGTAAAAATTTTTTAACTGTTTTATTGTTCTCATGACACTCAAAACATGTTTCAGACTCACTCTTACCTTTTATAAAAAACTTATTATTCCCTCCATGAGGATTATGACATGCTGTACAATCTCCTGTATTTATAGGCTCATGAACAAACTTGCCTTCAACCTTATTATCATGACACATTATACAAACAGGCTCATCACCTGTTGGAGATTTAAAATCGATAAAACTTTTTGGTCTGTTAATATGTTTTTTCAAATCTGCATCACTAGCATTATGACACACCAAACATTGCTCTGCAGCAACAGGACCATGTGCAAATTCATAACTTTTGATATCATTATGACACTTAGAAGTAGTACAGTTAAAAGCATATAGACTATAACTTATTGATAACAAAAAAATAATAAGAAAAAACTTCTTCATAAACTAGACCTCCTGTTTTTTTAATCAAGAGCAAGCAAATTATGTGCCAAACGAACTTTTACCTATCTACTTACCTATAAGTATATCTAAAAACCCTCTCTTCCTCAACTTTTTTTCTTCTTTTATCTTCCTATACTTATTGGTATGATAATATTTGTAACGCAACAAGCCTTCAATACCATGACAGGTATTACATAGATTAATTACATTACGATATTTTAAAAAACTCGTCAGTGCATTCCCTTCACTATTTTTTGAAGAATATCTATATTCCTCTTTCTCGCTCCAACTGTGAGCATTATGACATGTAGAGCATGTTATAGTTCCATTTATATCTTTTTCCCCCTCTTCATTATAAATAGGTAAAACATCGTTACTTTTGTATTTAAAAGTCATAGGTATTTTTGGATGTCCAAAATATTTCACAATCTTCTTTTTTGCCACACCTGATTCATTATGGCAACTTAAACATATTTCTCTTATCATTTCATCATCTTTCTTTTCCTTTGGCCATAACAAATGATTACCTTCTGGATAATTATGAGCTTTATGACACTCACCACAAACAAAATTCACTTTTTTTGAAAAAATATTATTCAAATTATGTTCTGAATACAAAATATATTTTTTATCATCATGACATCTAATACATAACTTATCAGATTCTTGAATATCTTCCACAAGCAAATTTTTATATTCTGAATGTGGATTATGACATGTTGCACAATGAATTTTTTCACTGAAAAGCAACATTCCTTTATATTTTTCTTTATGTAAATTTATAAAAGGATGGCTTGTAGTAATAAGTTTTTCATCCACTATTTTCTTCTTTTTATGACATTCTATACACATATCCAAGACATTTTGAGATGTCACGTTTTTATTTTTATTAAAATGAATACCGTGACAAAAACCACAAAAATCAGATTCTTTTATTAAACTTTTCACTCTTCTTCTATTTTCAAAATTCTTTATATTATGAGGGGAGTTCACAAATCCAGTTTTATCTTTATGACAAGTTATACAAAACTTTTTCGCTTTAAACTTTAAGAAACTGTTATTAAATACAGACTCAGACTTCTTTCTATTGCCATTTTTGTGGGGATCATGGCATGAGATACATGTTAATTCATTTAGAATATCTTTTTTTGTTTTTACCTCACCTATAGGATGAATCATATCAACAACTTTTTCTTTGGCTATTCCATTCTTTTCATGACATATAATACAAAAACTATTTGCATTATTTTCAGCTATTTCCTTACTGAATAAAAATTTTGTGCTTTTTGCATTGTGAGGAACATGACAATTACTACAAAGCTCACTCTGTTTACTGTCTCTAAAATCATGCTCACTATCAATTATTTCTTGCTTATCCCCATGGCATTTATAACAGAAAATATCAAGATTTTTAGGATCCGTTCTCAAAAATTTATTTTTAATTCCTGCTTTATGGGGTTCGTGACATGTAATACACTCTATTTTACCATCTACTAACTTCATATCATTTGGAATTTTTATTTTTGGCAATATATCTACAGGGTGACTATTTTTACCTACAAGTTTTTTTTCTGCTACCCCCCCGCTTTTATGACAATCAAAACACATATTATCAACTTTATCTATCAATAAATTTTTATTTTTCGAATTATGCACTTTGTGACACGATAAACAATTCAAATCATTTTTACCATGACTACTGTTTACAACAGAACTTTTATCCTTATGACAATCAAGACACAACGTGCTGTTTTTTACATCTTCTCTTAAAAAATTCTTACTTTTAATATGTGAATTGTGGCAAGTAGCACATGTTATATATTCTCTCTTTTTTGTATCGAAGTAAAACTCACTAAAGTACGCAACTGTTTTTCCAAAAATAGGAAGTGATGTATCAAATTTAGTTTTCACATAAACAGGATGATTATACTTTTTCTTATCAATAGTTTTGTTTTTTACAATACTTTTATCCAAATGGCATGAAAAGCAAGCTTTTGATAAAAGATCGTCTTTCATTTCTGGCAATTTTAAAGCCCAACCATGAGGATCATGACATACAGAACAAACTCCATGCTCAAAGGGTGATTTACCAAATTTATTTTTAAAATTCTTCATTTTTTTTAGATTATGTTTTGTATAATAAACATATTTTTTATCCTCATGACAATTTAAGCACAATTCATCATTACGATTATTCATAATCAACAAGTTTTTATTGACACCTTTATGAGTATTATGACATGTAAGACATACAATTTCTCTATTATTTGAAAAATAAGCTCCTTTTAATTTCAATTTTTCTATTTTCTTATCATCTGTAAATTCAATATTTACAGGATGATTCAACAAGCCTTTTTTATAGAATTTTCCAGGTGCCAGCTTATCTGTATGACAGTAAGAACACAATTCAGAATCAACATATTTCCCAAGCAAAAGTTTTTTTTCCTTTGGTCCATGTGGAGTATGACAACTCTCACATATAACCTGATTATCTTCACCAAGCACTCCACCTGCAGAAAAAAAGTCATTATTTATCAACATATTCATCTTAGCTGAAGGGTGATTGTTTCTACCAACTTTATTGATATGACACGCTTCACACAACTCTGAATTTTTATTATCTATTCTAAGAAAGATGCTCCTCTCATACCCTTCTTTTTCCGGCTCACCTGTTCCATGTGCAGTATGACATGTTTTACACTGTATCTTTCCATCTTCAAGCGGAAATTCTTTGGGTACAGACACCTCCTTTGAAGGCACAATACCAACCTTATGTTTATCTTCTGTCCACACTCTTAATCTACTATCCACAACAGTACCATCATGGCAAGAAAAACAAATCCTTTCAGTTGCAACCACTCTTTTTTTAGGAAAAGAGGCAATATCTGTATCTTTATGCTCAAACATAAACACTTCCATCCAACTATAATGACAAAGCGCACATTCTTTTGCAGGTTCCTGGCCAGTTGGTGCGGCAAATAGATAAGAGTACAATAAGAATACGAAAATAAACGCTATAAAACCTTTCATCTGGAGATATCCCCCAATTTAAAAATTAGGACTTTTTTCTGGTAATAATCAACAATACCCAAAAAATCTTTAAAAACTCTAACCCTAACAGGAGATAAAAATTTATACAGTTTCCCATCAACTCCTAACAAATAAACAATATCACCATTTTTTTTGTTAAAAAATTGAATAACCCCAATATAGCCATCAGCTACTATTAGATAATCATTATAGATATCTATACCCTTTGGCCTGTAAAAAGTACCGCTCTTTACCCCCCATTTACCAACAAAATTAACAAATCTCAATTTATTATCCAATATTTGCACTCTTGTATTGATAACTTCTGAAATATATAAATCTCCATTTTTATCAATTTCCAAGTCAAAAGGATATCTAAATTCCCTTTCATAATACCCCATATTACCAAAATCACCTATTCTTTTTAAGGTTTTTGCATCTAAAATTATCAATTTGTGTTTATCATTACTCACAACAAACCCTTTATCTCTATAAAACTCAATATCTGTTGGATCAATAACATAAATTTCTTTTAGCTTTTTCAAATTCTTGAAAGAATAGACATTAATTTTGTTCTTATTAGGGATTGGAACAAAAAGTTTTTCCTTATAAAAAGTAACGCCTATTGATCCCTCACTATCTATTAAGTTATATTTTTTTACAATTTCCTTTTTTTTCATATCAATTTTTATCAGTTTTCCTGATTTGGACTCCAAAATATACACATTACCATCAATAAAAATCACATCTGATGGAAATTCATTATTTTTAAACTGAATAGAAAAAAAACTGCGAACATTTAAAATGTTCGCAGCATAATTACTTGAACAAACAAATAATATAAAACAGATTATATACACTCTTTTCATTCATTGTTTCCCGGCTCTAAGAATTTTGGAATATAAAATTTTTTATATTTATTTACCATACCAACAACTTCATTACTTAAAATCTGAAGAACTCTTTCTTTTTTATACCCTACATCCAATAATGGTAAATAACTGTCATCCAACGTAGGAGCATGGCATTCATCACACTGAACAGGCTTTTTATTAACCATCTTATGTATTATTTTTAGCCCTTGACTTTTTTTTGCAGGAGGCAATTGAATCACGGCTTCTCTAAACTTCTCTACAAAAGCTTTAAGCTCATCTGTATCTGGTCTTACATAGTTACCTTCTATTTTTACTAAAGGTATCAGCTTCATTGTTGGATTGCTTAGATATTTAGAAATCGCTAATTTATTAACCTGATCCCCATTCACTTTATTATACCACACAAATCTCTTAGAATCTTTGAGTCTAATATGACAAGTCTCACATGCAAGAAAATCGCTATGCATATTCAAAAAAGCTCTAATTGATTTATTTTTATCATGGGGAATATCTCCATGACACCTTATACACAAATTTATTTCATCATGAACAACACCCTCTCCCACATGATGGAAGTGTCTTTCTAGCTCTTCTTCTTTAATAACTTTATAACCAAGATCATATGTAACTTTTTTCTCTTCACTCATCATCATCTTAAATAAATCACCTTCATCAATCTTTGCCTCTTCACGTTTCCCCTCCTTATGCCATATGTGCATAACAAGCTTTACAACCAAATAAGAGGAATAAATAATAAAAATTATACCTATTACAGCATATATTTTTTTTATAAAACTCAATTCTCGTCTGCTCATTCCAACCTCCCAACCTAAGCTTCATTTGTATCTTTTTTTATTTCAACATCGAGATATTCCATATAAGCTTTATATTGCTCTTCCATTTCCCTTTCCTTTTTGATTTTATAAGTATCTATATCCAAAACTAATTCAGGATGCTTTTCAGCCAACTCATTTAATCTTTGCCATTCTAAATAATATTCATGTTTCATAATTTCTTCAGGTAAATACCCCGTTAAGAACAGAGGTGACATAGGAAATTTGTCATAATTCACATGTGCATTATACATATGCCAAATCAAAATAACCGATGCTGCTAAAAGAGCCTCATCTGAATGCGCTATAAAACTAATATTCAATGCCCAACCTGGTAAAATTTTCGTGGCTTCAGTTTCAAACCATAAAATTAACCCAGTTAATCCCAGTAAAGGAATACCCCAAAAAACAGCCCAATAATCAAATTTCTCTCTCCAATGAAATCTTTCATGCTTTGGTTTCTCATCAGTAATAAAAAAAGCATATTTCAAAAAATCAACCACATCCTTCAGATCTTTACCCCTTGGAAACATTGGTGAATGATAAATAAATTTAAACAATCCTTTAAAAGAAAAAGAGTTACTCCTAATACTTGGTCTAATATAATAAACATAAAGATTTCTGAACAGATAATACCAGTGAAAAAAGAACAAACCAACCATTGTAACACCACAAATTCTATGAATAACTGTAGTAACTTGTAACCCTCCAAACATATTAATCATCACTTTAGCCCATGGATAATAGTGAAATTTTAATGGAAATCCTGTAAGTATCAAAAATATGAATGTAGTCATTAAAATAAAATGTTGATATCTTTGCGCAGGAGTCAATTTTAAGTAATATTTTTTACCTCTCACTATTTTAATTAATGGATATTTTTTCATCATTATTTCCTCCTCTTTCTTCTAAAGCTTAAATTAGGAAATATTTCTCTAATGAGCTCTAAAACTAATATCAAAGCAAGAGGTAAATAAGCCCCAAGTGTCAGACAGGTAAATCCTAAAGCTGTATAATATTCAGGTTTATATAAGTCTTTGTTTATTACAACATGCATCCTCACTTCTCCTAATCCAGGTGTTGCATCGGGATGACACATCTTTTTTGCACAAGTTTTCCATCTGTTTTTTTCATATACTGCACTTTTCGGATCTTCATAACTTCTAATTGCATGTGCTGACTCGTTTTCTTTTACGTGACAATCAATACAATCTGGAGCACTATCATATCCAAAACTTACAGCCTTACCATGAAAAGTGTCAGAGTATGTTGCTACAGCATTCACCAATTTATGTTTAGTAGCCATATCCTCTTTACCATGACATTTGTTACACATTCTAACTATTTCGGCACTGTTTTTACTGTTATGCAGTCTATGGCTAACATGATTATAAAAATACTTCACAAACTTTTCCTCTTTATGACATAGACGACACCTCGCTAGTGCTTTTTCACTCAAACCTTCCTCTGTAACATCTTTAAAAATTTGAATTGGTCTAAACAAAGGGTTATTATGACAATCAATACAATCAGGAAAATCTCTCTCATCTCTGTAATTCACATATTTGTTTTTTGGATTATGTATACTGTTCATTAAAACTTCTTTTACCTTTTTATGAGAAAACCTTTTTTCGGTAGATGGCTCCACTATGTGACATTCATTTAAACAATTTACTTTAGTATTCTCCTCATGTGGTATTTTAGTAATTTGAGAGTGACATTCTTTACATTTGATTTTTCCATGAACTGACTTATGAAACAACTCATCATTTACATAGTAGAGTCTCGTCTTACCATTTTCATCAATGCGAGAAAGAGTACGATATTTGTGACATAATAAGCAATTCTCATCATCTACTGCATAAACAAAACAGCTAAACAGTAAGATAAAAACTAATACAAAAAAACTTTTCATCCATCCCTCCTTTTATTGTTTTAAAATATTAATCTTTTAAATGACACATTATACAAAGCTCATATCCTGAATTAAATCTTGTCCTCTTAGCATATTTGCCTGTTGCCTGATTTTTTAACATCTCATACTGATGAGGAAGGTGACATGTAACACACAATATTTTAAAATTTTCACCAAATGGAACATAAATTTTTTCTTTTCTTAAAAATCGTTTAATTCTTTTCTTTATATCCTCATTTGGCACTCTTAAATGATTTATTCCTGTAGGATGAACACCTTTTATTTGATGACATCCGTTACATAACTCATTAATATCCCCTTTCAACACTACAGATTCTATACCTCTATCTTTTGAGATATCAGGTTGTTTCTTATGACAAATAACACATGACTCTACTATTAAATCTCCGTTTTCATTCACTTGTTTATGCGGATTATATTTTTTAAAATGAGTTGCATTATGGCAGTTATAACAAAACTTTTCTCTTCTTATATATTCTCCTCTTAAATATTTATCATTGTGATTACCTGTTAGACAATCAAAGACATGGCAGGTCATACATGTAACTTTACCATCTTTTAACGGGAAATTATCTGGTATTCTCACTTCATCACTAGGTTTATATGTAAAATTAACACTATGAGCCTCAATACCTACAGTGGCTTCATTATGACATTGCTCACATAAAGCCACATCATCTCCATCAAACTTCAAATTTATTGAATTTTCTGAACCTTTAGATTCATGACATACTAAACATAAATATTTCGAGTTATGCGGATCTTTTTTTTCCAAGATAAAACGATTAATATAATCTTCACCTAAAAAACCTAATTTTTTGCTTTTGCCACTGTGACAATCGACACATTTGATATTTTTATCACAAAAAATAGATATAATTGTATTACTATGACAACTCACACAGTTATTGATTGATAACCCATTATCAGTAATATCTTTCTCAAAACCAAAACAAACTGTACTAAAAAAAACTAAATACAACATTATAAGCTTTTTCATAATGCCAACTACAAGCAAAACGCATGCCAACCTTGCAACTATTTAATACTTAAGTTTTTTTTAAAACATACTTTTCCTACCGTTAAAGTATATTATATCTACTAATAATATATGCAGTTTTTAATATATATTATCTTTAATTTATTCATATATCTTAATTAACGCATTTGTTACCAACATGTTAGACCACAAACATGCTTATTGGTTTTATCTATAGCCACTATTTAAAGGTTAGTAACAACACCATTTAATCATCTTAACCATAATTAACTAAATTCTAGTAATTTCTAAAATGAAACTTTGTTCGGAAGTAATTAAACATTCTAAAGAAAATGAAAAAAGTGTTTTTACATAAAAAGAAGGTATAACCTTTTGAAATATTAGCATAAGTTATACTAGCAACAAAAAAAATGGGGTGACACCAGGAAAAAAATTTCTCTTGCAAAAACAATTAATTTACTATAGTTTTAAATTTTAAATAATGAAAATATGCTTATTTAATCAAATATCTTATTAGAGTTAAACTATGTACAAAGTATTAGTAGCCGATGACGACAAAGATGCTAGGGAAGTATTAAGTGCTTTTTTATCTAAATTAAATTATAAAGTTTATGAAGCTTCAAACGGCATAGACGCTTTCGAATTAATAAAAAATAATAATATTTCTATTGCTTTAATAGATTGGATAATGCCAGGACTAAACGGTGTTGATCTATGCCAAAAAATAAGAGAACTTAACCTAAATCATTATGTATATGTCATAATTGTAACTGGAAAGTCTGACAAAGACGATACTTTAGAAGCCCTCCATAAAGGCGCTGATGATTATATTGTAAAACCTTTCTCTTTTAAAGAATTAAAAGTTAGGCTTTTTAGTGCTGAAAGAATTATAAAACTTGAAAACAAACTAAAAGAAGCATACGAAAAGCTCTATAACGAAACAATTCATGACTTTCTAACTGGAATATTGAATAGAAGAAGTATCATAAATGAATTAAACAATCTTTATCGACAACCAGAAGTTGAAATAGGCCTTATTATTATTGATATCGATAACTTCAAAAATATTAACGATACTTATGGCCATTTGGTAGGAGATGAAGTTCTAAAAGATATATCTAGAATAATTTCTCAAACATTACGTAAAACAGACTTTGTGGGAAGATACGGTGGTGAAGAGTTTTTAGTTATTTTACCTTATCTGAACATAAACGAATCTTATAAAATAGCTGAACGTATAAGAAAAAACATAGAAAACAACTCCTTCCATATAGGCAACTTAGAATTAAAAATCACAGTAAGTTTAGGTGTCTCTTCTGTAAAAAAATACGAAAATCTTAATGATGCATTAGAAGCTGCTGATAAAGCGCTATATAACGCAAAGAAAAGTGGAAAAAATAAAACTATAATTGCATCATAACAATCTTAATAACTTTTCTATTTCTAACTGCACATTTTTTACTAAATGATCAAGGCCTTTCATAACTTCTAGCGATAGTTGGTTTTCCATATTTACATTTCCTATTTGAATCCCATACATCACCACATACTCAGGTTTAACCCCAATAATATCTGCCGCAAAAAGAATATCTTTCAGTCCCATTTGGTGAGGAGAAAGTTTATTTTCAAAAACAGAATCAATATCATCACCCTCAATTTTTATAACTGTTCCTGGAGGCAAATCAAGATCCACAGCATCTACTATTATCAAATGGGTAGCTTCTTCAATATAAGGTAATAAATCGAGCCCCAGTGTACCACCATCCATAATTTTCAATTTATCCTCAAATTTATCATTATATATTTTTTTTAATCTATACACAGCTTTCAATCCAGCAGCATCATCATTCATCAAAAGGTTACCAAGCCCTAAAACTAAAATTCTCATTTTTACTCCTACGAATAAAAAAAGGGGGATTTTCCCCCTTCATAAACTATATAATTTTTAATCATCAAAACTTAATGATTCCTTTCAGGTTTCCATCCTGAGAAAATAGAGCTAATCTCTCCTGATTGTGTTTTAAAATCAAAAATAATTGCAGAGTAAAGATGATTTATAACAAAGCCTGCAATCAAAAACATCACAAGATAATGAAAAAATCTCACCCATTGATTGCTAGCAATGCTGAAAACCCATGAGGTAAGAGCATAAAGTGTGGAGTTAGGGTCAGCCTGTGCCCACAGAGCAAACCCTGTAATTATTTGCAATATAAACAGATTAAACAGTACAATATAAGCAACAAGAGCAACAGGATTGTGCCCTAATGTATGAGGAGGATTTTTATCCAAAAATGTATAATATTTCAAATAAGCAAAAAAAGTTTTTCTATCTTCTTTTTTAAATGGATTCGAAAAAGAATGCCAGCTCGCATATTTATTACCCACAAACAACCAAAATAACCTTAGCATTACACTAAAAGCAAAAATTACACCTACTAAGTAATGCAAATACCTCATCATACCCATAATATATGTTGTTTCGATAATATCACTAGCATGAATGAATGGGTTATGAATGTAATATCCAGTTATCGACAAAGTTATTATACACAAAAAATTCAGCCAATGACTTATTCTTACAGGTGCCTCCCAAACATAAATATAACGTTTGGCAGCACACTTTATATTATCATTGTTTTTCATGCTGCCCTCCTAAAGCACTTTAACTTTTGCACGCAACTTACCTTTTTCATCATAAACATGAACAGCACATGCAAGACATGGGTCAAAAGAGTGTATTGTTCTCAAAATCTCCAGAGGCTTCTCAGGGTCAGCAACTGGAGTACCAATCAATGATTCCTCATATGGACCTCTTTGACCTTTAGCATCCCTAGGACCAGCATTCCAAGTAGACGGAACCACAGCTTGGTAATTTTTAATTTCTTTATCTTCTATAATAATCCAGTGTCCAAGAGCCCCCCTTGGTGCCTCATGCCATCCATAACCTTTTGCTGATTTTGGCCATGTCTCTGGATCCCATTTTTCACTATTATGAACTGTCAGGTCACCAGTTTTTATATTTGCGACAAGCATATCTATCCATTTGTTTAGCCTCTTAACAGTAATTAATGTTTCAATACCTCTTGCTGCAGTTCTACCAAGTGTTGAGAAAAGAATACTAGCATCAGCATTTAGCTGTTTTAATGCCCAGTCCACTGCCTCTTTAATTTCCTTATGCCCTTTTGCATATCCGATAACCATTCTAGCAAGAGGCCCTACCTCCATAGGTTTATCATCATATCTAGGTGCCTTAACCCAGGAATATTTAGCATCTACATTAAGATATTCATAAGGTGGTTTTGGACCGGTATACTTCCAGTTCGTTTCACCATTAAAAGGATGTTTCCCTTTATCATCTCCAGCTTTATACTCATACCATGAATGAGTTACATACTCTGTTATCTTATTTTGATCCACATCGAACACTTTGGTTATATCACCATTTAAAACTATTCCTGCTGGAATCCATAATCCATTTGGATAACCTGTTTGATCTTCAGGATACTCACCATAAGATAGAAAGTTTTTATGACCAGCTCCTATTTTTGTCCATTCTGGATAAAAACTAGCAACTGCAAGTAAATCAGGGATATAAACCTGTTCCACAAATTCCTTAGCCATATTAACAAACTCTTTTATCTGAGCTATCCTATCAGCATTTAAAGCATTCTGACTATTTGGATCAACAGGAATAGACATACCACCGACCAAAAATGTTTGAGGATGTGGATTTTTTGAACCTAAAATTGCATGTATTTTAATAATCTCTTTTTGAAGATGAAGAGCCTCTAAATAGTGAGCCACCGCCATAAGATTTGCTTCAGGAGGCAGTTTGTATGCAGGGTGTCCCCAATAGGCGTTGCCAAAAGGTCCCAATCTACCAGTCTTTACAAACGCAGCTATTTTATTTTGAACACTCCTGAAATAATCTTCACTAGAATATTTCCAGTCTGAAATTGACTGTTGCAACTGTGCAGTTTTTTTAGGATCAGCTTTCAATGCTGAAACAATATCCACCCAGTCAAGAGCATGGAGATGATAAAAATGTATTACATGATCTTGAACATTTTGAATACCAATTATAATGTTTCTGATCATTTCGGCATTAAAAGGTACTTTTATTCCAAGGGCATTTTCTACAGCTCTTATTGAAGCAATGGAATGAACAGTAGTACACACACCACAAAATCTCTGTGTAAAATACCACGCATCTCTAGGATCTCTTCCTTGCAAAATTTTTTCCACACCTCTAAACATTGTAGAGCTTGACCAAGCATCCACAATCTTACCATTCTCAACTTTTGCCTCTATTCTTAAATGACCCTCAATTCTTGTAATTGGGTCAACCACTATTCTGTTTACCATAGCTTACACCTCTCTTAATAGTTTATTATTCTTTATCTTCAAATTCATTTTCAACTTTTTTTACAAGCCCACGATTTCTAATAGCAGTAACAATACCATGAACTCCAAAAACAACTGCAGATATCCCCACAATAGTAGTGCCAATCTTAGTAGCAGTAGCTTCTACTCCAAAACCAGGTACATTTGGTAATCTTCTATAAATTGGAGTCATAGTATCCCAAAAACCCGGTTCACTACAACCAACACACCCATGCCCTGCCATAACCGGCCAGCTTAAACCCTCATTCCAACGAACTGTCGGGCAATTATGAAATGTTTCAGGACCTTTACAACCCATTTTATATAAACACCATCCTTGACGGTGTCCTTCATCCCCCCATCTTTCCACAAACTGACCTGCATCGAAATGGGCTCTTCTTTCGCAATTATCATGAATTCTTTTACCATAAGCAAATTTTGGTCTAAGAAACTTATCTAAAGCAGGTGGCGCTCCAAAAAGAAGATAATGAACTATTGTTGCAGTTAAATTATCAACATTCATCGGACAACCTGGCAAGTTAATTACTGTTTTACTACCTAGTATTTCTTTTACTGATTTTGCCTCTGTAGGATTCGGATAGGCTGCAGGTAAACCACCATAAGCAGCACAAGTACCTACTGATATTACAAAAGCTGCATTACCACCAACTTCCTTTAAAATGTCAACTGCTGATCTACCGCCAATACAGCAATAAATACCATCATCTGCTGTCGGAATAGAGCCTTCAACAACACAAATATATTTGTTTTTATACTTTTTAACAGTTTCATCTCTAGCAGCTTCAGCTTGATGTCCAGCCGCAGCCATTATTGTTTCATGATAGTCAATAGATAAATAGTTAAGAATTAAATCACCTACTGTAGGTCTGTTTGCTCTCAAAAGAGATTCAGAATCACCAGCACAATCTTGAAATTCTAACCAAATAACAGGTGGCCTATTATCACTCTCAATGGCTTCTGCTATTTTTGGGGCAAAAGCTGGAGACAATGCAAGCGTACCTGAGAGAGCCGTACAATATTTCAAAAACTCTCTTCTACTAATCCCATACTCTTTCAAAATATTATCAAACTTACCCATGAATAAGACCTCCCTCTTTCGTTCTATTAAATTTTGACATATGATTATAAAAAATGCAACAGTTTTTTATTTGAAAAATTAATAATAGCTATTGATATTATTTAGTTATTTGAATATCACAATACTTAAATACTGCTTCCTTTTAACCAGAAATATTCGTAGGGTGAATTAACTATTGACAATTTACCGTTTTTTAACTGATATTTTTTACCTGTAAAAAGATCATATAATGTAGAATTTACCGGGAAAAAATCACTTATATCACAATCTAAAATAAAACTCTTTTTTGATATGTTAACAATCACCAAAATTACTTCATTTTTATACTTTCTTATAAGAGCAAAAACTCTTTTATCAATATTAAGAACAATCTGTTCAGCATTTGGATGAAAACACTTTTCTTTTATCCTTATCTGAATTATACCCAATAATATTTTTAATACTTTATAACTATGCGAATGTTTATCACTTAGAATAGCTTTTAATGTCTTATCACTAAGAACCTTTCTATTTATACTCCTTGTCTGCTTCTCATTTAGAACAGCCTCAGCATCATTCTTAGAAGCAAAAAGACTATGGATATAAATACCTGGCACCCCCATAAAAGATAATGCAATAACTCTTGAAGAAATAAAACGCCTTATCCTGATATCTTCATCTTCATCATCATTTTCATTATTTAAAGCACTATACCAAGTAATATTTAATTCGTATGGAACCTCTTTCCCATCTTTTTCTACCCTATAAGAGATAAAACCACCATGTTCGAGCGTTTTTAAGACCATCATATCAACATCGTTATCGTCTAAAATACCTTTAGCAGGTAATACCCCTATACCGTCATGAGAATCCAAAAAATTAAAAAAAGTAGTTTCATCCGAAACCTTTTTAATTGATCTTGCCCAACTAGAAAGCTTTTCAGAATTTTCAGTATAATATGTATACAACACCAAAGGTGGTAAAGCGAAATTATATACCATCTGGGCTTCATCATATCCATTACCAAAGTATCTTAAATTTTGCTCATGAGGAACATTCGTTTCTGTAATCAAAGCTACATGCGGTGCCACTAAATTTAAAATATCTCTAAAAAGTTTTATTGTCTCATGAGTCTGTTTTAAATGTGCGCATTCTGTCCCTAGTTCTTCCCATAAATAGGTTACAGCATCAAGTCTTATAATATCAGCACCACGTCTAACATAGTACAATAAAATATCAATCATCTTTGCTAAAACCTTAGGATTTCTATAATTCAAATCAATTTGATCAGAGCTAAATGTTGTCCATACGAGCTTTTTGCCATTTATCGTATTAAATTCTGTAAAAAGAGGTGTAGTTCTTGGTCTAAGTATTAGCTTTAAGTGATCTTCAGAAATCATCTCTTTTGTAGAAAGAACGATAAAAAAGTCTTTAAAATCAGGATTACCATTCAAAAATTCTTGAAACCACCTACTCTTTGATGAAATATGATTAAAAACACCATCAAACATCAATTTAAAATCTTTCTTTAACTCTAGAATATCTTCCCAATCACCTATCCTTGGATCAACCTGTTCAAAATCAATTACTGAAAACCCTCTATCAGATGAATATGGGAAAAAAGGGAGTAGATGAATAGTATTAAATACTCCTTTTAGATATCTTTTGGCAAAACTAGAAAGAATTTTAATAGGCTTTTTATAACGATTTACAATAATATCTCCATAAGTAATCAATACTATATCTTTTTCAGTAAACCTGTTTTTAGGGTCAAAAGATTTCTCCCACTCTTTCATGAAATCAGTTTTATATGCATAATAGACTTTCATTAACCTTTCAATTTCAGGATACCATTTTCTTGCAGTTGCAGAATCATAAAGTAAAGCAAGCCTATTCAAAATTTTTTTCTTTATATCTACAGGGATATCAAGAAGAGGCTTTGAATAATCTGCTTCTAATAGATGAAATTGTGAAGGATCAAAACCTTTTCGCATATCAAAATACCGTTCAAGTTTCGTTAAAAGCAACTACTGCCTCATCAGCATTTTTATATTCTTTTAACACCTTATCAAGATGAGTAATTTGAAAAATTTCCTTTATCCGATCATTAGTAACAACAATTTTTACATCTCCCCCATTCGCCCTACAATGAGCAATTTTAGATACCATAGCACCTAAGCCGCTTGAATCAACAAACTCCGTGTTACTTAAATCAATTATAAACTTAAACTTTTTCTCACCCACTTTTTGAGCTATGATATCTTTCAAATCCTGGGAATTTGAGGCATCAAGTCTTGTAGGTATTATAATTATAACAATATCTTTTTTTTCTATCACATCAAAAGACATAGGTCACCTCCACTCAAAATGCTATATAAAGTGAAATTAAACCTTAGTCAATCCTAAATACTGTTGGATCAGAGATAAAAAAAGGGGGCATAAGCCCCCTCAAACATTTGACCGCTTTGCAGTCATATTTTTACGTCCCCTGAGGTTCAAGAACAAGAGTTTCATAAGGATTAAAACTGTATTGATCATTTAACTCTATAATTTTATAGCAGTTTTTTGATTCAAGCAAAGTTCTTGCAAAAACATTATTTAACTCATGCCCTGACTTATAAGCCCGAATATGTCCAAAAAACCTGTAGCCTAATAAAGCAATATCACCTATTAAGTCTAATATTTTGTGTCTTACAAATTCATCATCAAATCTCAGTCCATCCCCATTCAATATTTTATTATTATCAACAACTACTGCATTTTCCAAAGAGCCTCCCTTTGCAAGCCCCATTTTCCAGAGCTGCTCAACTTCTTCTTTAAAACCAAATGTTCTAGCTCTTGAAATTTCTTTCAAGTAAGTATTAGGAGTAACAGTTATAAACTTTTTTTGCTCGCTTATAATACTATTTTTAAAATTTATACCAAAGGTTATTTTAAAATATCTTGAAGGTATTATTTCAATCCATTTATCCCCTTTTTCTAGTCTTATCTTTTTTGTAAACTTTAGATACTTCCTTTTCTTTTTAAGTTGTTTCACACCAATATTTTTCATCTGATCCACATAAGCTGATGAGCTTCCATCAAGAATTGGAAGTTCATCACCATAAACATCAATATGAACATTATCTATTCCTAACCCGTAAAGTGCAGATAAAAGATGTTCTACAGTAGAAATCCTGTAATTTCCACAATAAACTGTTGTTGCAAGAACGGTGGATATAACATTAAAAGGAGTGAGTTTTACAGGTTCTGTACCCGGAATATCAGCTCTACGTATCGTAATACCATTATCCGGTAGAGCTGGATACAGCTCTACCTTAACAAACTCTCCGGAATGAAGCCCTTTCCCACTAAAAATCAATTTATCGTTTAATGTTGTCTGATACATTGTATATACCCCCAAAACAGCTGTAATTATAGCAAGTATTATACCATAATCAACAACTATTTAATGTCTCCCTAACTGTTTTATAAACAAGCATTTTATTTGTATTCATTTAAAATAGACATAAAAAATGTTTAAATAACTAAACACCACCAATCAAACATGTGTATACAAAATCATACAGTCCTAAGATCTGCATTCTCAAAACGAGTATACTCTTTAAGAAATGCCAGATAAACACTACCTGTAGGTCCACTTCTATGCTTTGCAAGAATAACTTCACATAATCCTTGATACTTACTGTCTTTATGGTAGACCTCATCTCTGTAAAGAAATATGATTATATCAGCATCCTGTTCTATTGCTCCAGACTCTCTCAAATCAGAAGGTTGAGGCCTTTTATCACTTCTGTTTTCTACACTTCTATTCAACTGAGAAAGAGCAATAACTGGAATATTTAGTTCTTTAGCGAGAGCTTTTAATGATCTAGAAATCTCAGAAATTTGTTGTTCCCTTGAATCACTATTGCTACCAGTCATTAACTGAAGATAATCCACTATAACAAGATCTAATCCATGCTCCTTTTTTAAACGTCTACATTTTGCCCTTAGCTCCATAACAGAAATTGCAGGAGTATCATCAATAAACAGTTGAATATCATTCAACTCACTACCCACTGCAGCAAGCCTATTCCACTCTTCCAAATTAAGCTTTCCATTTCTTAGTTTCGTAGATTCAATTTTTGCCTCAGCTGCAAGCAACCTTTGAACAAGTTGATTAGCCGACATTTCAAGAGAAAATACTGCCACAGATTTATCAAATTTGTAACTTGCATTAAGTGCAATATTAAGAGCAAAAGCTGTCTTACCCATCCCAGGTCTTCCAGCCACTATAATTAAATCAGAATTTTGAAAACCATTTGTGAGTCTATCAAGATCTACAAACCCAGAAGGGATACCAGTCAAATCTTCTTTTTTTTCATAAAGTTTTTGTAATAACTCAAAACTCTCAGATAAAAGATCTGATATTGATCTTACATCACCTTTTAACTTAAATTCAGCTAGCTGAAAAATAGCTTTTTCAGTTTCATCAAGTAAATCGGTTATATCACCAGTAAATTCATATGCCTTAGAAGATATATAACCGCTTATCTCGATAAGATTTCTAAGCAACGCTTTATCTTTAACAATAGCAGCATAATAAGCTACATTAGAAGAATTCGGTATAATATCAGTAAGAGTGGAAATATAATCAATTCCTCCTGCCTTATCAATGAGATTCATATCAGTAAGAGCTGAAATCAACGTAACCACATCTAGCGGTTTATTCCCCTGCGAAAGTTTTAAAAGAGTTGAATATATCACTTTATGTGCAGGATGATAAAAATCATCTGGCTGTAATAAATGAACTATTTTATCAAGAGCTTTTTCATCCAGCAATATTGACGCAAGAACCCCCTGCTCCGCTTCTAAGTTGTGTGGGGGAATTCTAACCTTACTATTCTGCATTTACAACAACCTTAAATTCCCCTTTTATTTCTTTATAAAGATTTACTTTAATATTAAATTCGCCAGTTTTTTTAATTGGTTCATGAAGCTCAATCTGCTTTTTATCAATGTTCAAACCTTCCCTTTTAAGAGATTGCACAAGATCTGCTGCAGTTACAGCTCCAAAAAGTTTTCCATTTTCTCCAGCCTTTTTCACAAGCTTCACTGTAATATTCTTAAGTTTCTCAGCAATATTTTTTGCACTATTAATTTTTTGCAATTCTGCTTCTTGCATTTGTAATTTTCTTTCTTCAAGCTTTTTTATGTTTGCAGGAGTAGCTTCAACTGCAAGATTTTTCTTAAACAAGAAGTTTCTCGCATAACCATCCTTAACATTTTTTATTTCGCCAGCTTTAGCAACCCCTTTGACATCTTTAAGAAAAATTACTTTCATTCAAAACCTCCGAAACTGTTTTTTCTACTAACAAATAGTCATAACCTTTTCTAACTAAAAATTCAAAAAGTTTTTTTATCTCAACTTGTTGAGATCTCTCTAAATATTGTCTTAACTTCTTTTTTGCTAAAAACTTAGCATTTTCTGCTATATTAATATCATTTTTCTCTGCTACTTTATATATTTCATTAATATCTACACTAATCCCTTTTAGCTTTAGCTTTTGAATAATGCAATATGGCCCTTCTCTAGATAAAAGCTTACTCATAATAAATCTATATTTATACCTATCATCATCTACATAACCAAAATCTTTAAATTTTCCTAAAAGTTTTTCAATTTCTTCTTCTTCAAGTTGAAATCTACCTTGTAATTTTTTTCTAATTTCAAAGCTTGTATAATCTCTCTTCACTAATAACCTTACTAGATAACTTTCAGGATTATTATTTTTCACTCTCTTTATCCCAATTAAGGCCCGAATCACTCGTTATACCTTTGACTTTAAGTCTAAAATCATCTGGTCGTTTTGCTCTTCTAATAGCTTCTTCAAACGTTATGAGCCCTCTCGTAAAAAGATCATACAAAGATTGATCAAAAGATTGTGAGCCATAAACTTCTCTACCTTTTTCAATATAGTCGTTAATCAAATGAGTTTTTTCTTTATCAATTATACATTCCTTTATAGTAGGAGTATTTATCATAACCTCTACTGCCGGAACCCGTCCTTTACCATCTGCCCTTGGAACAAGCCTCATAGAAATAACAGCTTTCAAAACCGAAGCTAGTTGCATCCGTACCTGCCTCTGATGATATGGTGGGAAAACTGAAATAATCCTATTTATTGTTTCTGGGGCATCTATAGTATGCAATGTAGACATTACCAAATGCCCCGTTTCAGCAGCTAAAACTGCAGTTTCTATAGTTTCAAGATCTCTCATCTCACCCACTAAAATAACATCGGGATCCTGTCTCAAAGATCTCTTTAAGGCTTCATAAAAAGACGTAGTATCAGTTCCCACCTCTCTTTGTGATATTATTGCCTTAAGATCTCGATGCAAAAACTCTATAGGATCTTCAATTGTAATTATATTAACATTTTTTGTTTCGTTGATATGCCTTATCATAGATGCCAATGTAGTGGATTTACCACTACCTGTTGTCCCAGTAACCAGTACCAACCCTCTATCTTCAAGAGCTATTTTTTTTAAAACCTCAGGAAGATGCAACGAATCTATATCAGGTATTTCCATGGGTATTGATCTCATAACAATACATACAGATCCTCTCTGGATATATGCATTTACCCTAAACCTGCCTAGCCCTTTTACACTATAAGAAAAATCTGCTTCAAAATTTTCTTTAAACTTATTTTTAATTTGATTGGGCATAATTGCAGCCACAGTTTTTAATGTATCTTCAGGAGTAATTTTCATAAAATCAGGCTGAGGCATCAGCTCACCATCTATCCTAAAAACAGGTGGTTTACCTGGCTTAAAATGTATATCAGAAGCTCTTTTAGCAAGCGCCTTTTTTAAAATCTCATTTAATGGAAGCAATTACTCCTCCTTTTTTTCATTTTCTTTATTCATTCCATACTTTTCTAGAATTTTATGCTCTATTTCTTTTGCAATTTCCGGATGTTCTTTTAAGTAATTTCTGGCATTTTCTTTACCCTGTCCAAGTCTAATATCTCCATAGCTAAACCAAGCTCCTGATTTTGTCACAAAACCTTCTTTTACACCCATATCTATTAAAATACCCTCTTTAGAAATCCCTTCCCCAAAAAGTATATCAAATTCTGCCTGTTTAAAAGGTGGAGCCACTTTATTTTTAACCACTTTACACACCACTTGATTACCTACCACCTGATCTTTCTCTTTTAAAGCTGATGTTCTTCTTACTTCAATTCTTATAGTTGAATAGAATTTCAAAGCATTTCCACCTGTAGTGGTTTCTGGATTGCCAAACATGACTCCTATTTTTTGCCTTGTTTGATTTATAAATATAAGAGCTGTCTTAGATTTATTAACTATTGCTGTAAGCTTTCTAAGAGCTTGACTCATCAATCTTGCCTGCAATCCCATATGAGCATCACCCATATCTCCCTCAATCTCCGCTTTAGGTGTTAAAGCAGCTACAGAATCTATCACAATAACATCAATAGCACCACTCCTCACAAGTGTTTCAGCAATTTCTAACGCAGCCTCACCACTATCAGGCTGACTAACAAGTAAATTCTCAATATCTACCCCGATCGCTTCCGCATAAACTGGATCCATAGCATGCTCAGCATCGATAAATGCAGCTACCCCTCCCATCTTTTGAGCTTCAGCAATTACATGTAATGCAATCGTAGTTTTACCACTAGACTCACTCCCGTAGATTTCTACAATTCTTCCTCTAGGAATTCCACCAATTCCTAAAGCAATATCTAACGACAGTGCCCCTGTTGGAATCACAGGAGGCTTTTCAATAGCTCTATCTCCAAGGCGCATAACCGCACCTTTACCAAAATCCCTTTCAATTTTGCTCATTGCTAACTCTAATGCTTTTCTTTTGTTTTCATCCATAAGTAAATACCTCCTCAACAATTTAATTCTTTCGCATAAATTTGTTCATAAATAGGCCCATGCTGAGTCAAAATACTTTTAAAAAGATATACTGTCTTAATATGAGCTTTATAAGGTTTAAAATCTTCATTTAATCTTACAATATAATCTTTAAACCCCTTTTTATCAGTTAATCTTTTAATTCTTGCAACCGTTAAATGAATTATAAATTTTTTTTTGTCATCAAAAAATATCTTTTTTTCTTTTAGCTTTTTTCTTAAATCGTTTGTAAAAGAAACCAAACTGTTAGACTCCCCTTCCAAAAAAAACACCGAAGGAATCCCGTTTCTTTCAAAGTAATTAAACTTTTTAAAAACTACAAAGATATTTTCCTGTATTTTTGCCGTTTCAATACAGTCTATAATTTTTTTATGATTTTCCTCTTTTTGATCTCCTAAAAAAGCAAGAGTAATATGTAAATTTTCAAACTCTACAGGCTTAATTAAACCAAAATTTTCTAACATTTTCCCAGATTTAAAAACTAAACCATTCAGTTTTTCATCACATTTGACAGCAATGAAAAGACGCATAAAATCATCCTTACCTCAGTTTTTCCAATAAGATTTTAAAGGCCATATTTGCAGCTCTTTCTCTTATTGTACTTCTATCACCACTAAATTTATACCTATTAATCAACACTTCATCTTTAATCTTTACTCCAATAAAAACGGTCCCTACTGGTTTTTCTTTACTACCACCATCTGGACCTGCAATACCTGTAGTTGCAACCACAACATCAGATTTAAAATGCTCATAACATCCATAGATCATCTCTTCACAACACTTCTCACTAACAGCACCAAATTTCTCCAATGTATCATTATGCACGTTTAGCATTTTCGTTTTTACTTCATTACTATATGCAACAAGAGAACCTTTAAAGATTTTAGAACTACCAGGGATATCAGTTATTTTCTTAGCAATCAATCCACCCGTGCAGCTTTCAACTGTAGCTATAGTAAAGTTCTCTTTAAATAATTTTTTTAATACTACAGATTCTATTGTATCATCATCTTCACCAAAATAAAAGTTTTCTAATTCATTTTTTAATGAAGTAGCTAATATCATAAGATTATTGTAATCATAACTTCTCAGTCTTACAACAATTACACCTTTTGATACATTTATTATTATTTCCACATTGTCTGGATGGTTCAGTTTTGTAATTACTTCATCAACATCAGATTCAGGTATTCCAATGAACTTTAAATCTTTCTTAAAAAATTGTTTCAATTTAAATTTTTGTTTTATGAAAGGGATTATATAGCTTTCAAACATATGTTTCATTTCATAAGGGATACCCGGCATTGAAATTATCCACTTATTTTCTTTCTCTACACCAAAGCCAAATGCTGTCCCCTTCTTATTTTCAAAAAGAATGGCTTTCTTTGGTAGATATGCCTGTCTTGTATGATTCTCCTTAATTTTTACTCCTCTACTTTCCAACTTTTTAGCAATGGAAGAATATACGTCTTCATAAAAAACAAGCACATCTCCAGCTGCTTCAGCAACTGCTTCAGCAGTTAAATCATCAAAAGTTGGTCCTAAACCACCTGTAGTTAATGTAACATCATAATTGCCCAATGCGTATAAAAACTGACTAATGAGGCATTCCTTATCATCAGGTAATATTTTAATTTCCATTATCTTAATACCAAAATCAGTTAAGATTTTTGCAATGTAGGCAGAATTTGTATCAACAATACTACCTTCTAAAATCTCATTTCCAATAGCATAAATTGCAGCTTTCATATAAACGCCTTAAACAATAACATTACAATTAGAGTATATAAGGCCGCAATAATATCATCTATCATAATACCTACCCCACCACTTATACTCTTCTCAATAATCTTAATCGGATAGGGTTTCCATATATCAAATATTCTAAATACGAAAAAAGATAGTAATAAATTCATATAAGTTATGGGGAAAAAAATCATAATGAAATAGTATGCAGCAATCTCATCTATTACCACCTCTGAAGGATCCTCTTTATCATAGTAATGTTGATAGTATTCGCTTGCTATAATTCCAGTAATAAACAAAATAATGAAAAAGATAAATTTAACAAAAATCGAAAAAACACCTGTCAACAAAACAAGCGGCACAGCCACAAGCGTCCCAAAAGTACCAGGCATATATTCAACAAACCCCACATTGAGCCCCGTGGCTGTCCATTTTAAAAATTTGTGCATAAAAATCACTCCTTAGTTTGTAATTTAAACGCTTGCTTTAAATCAATTTTACCTTCATAAAATGCTTTACCTACAATGCAGCCAAAGATATTTTCTATCCTTAAAACAGCTTTAATATCTTCAATACCTTTTAAACCGCCTGAAGCAATTATAGGAAATTTGGAATGTTTTGATATTTTTTTCAACATTTCAATATTATAACCTGTTAACATTCCATCTCTTTCTATATCAGTATAAATTATAGCCGATGGCTGATATTTTCCATAATAATCTAAAATCTCAAATATAGTAATATCACTTTTTTCATACCACCCATCTGTAGCTACAAACCCACCTTTACAGTCAAAGCTAAGGATAATCTTATCAGGATATTCACTTAACGCTTCTGTTGTAAAATCTTTATTTTTAATCGCTGCAGTTCCAATAATTGGATAATTTACCCCAATATCAAAATAAACTTTTAGTTTACTTAGATCTCTTATTCCACCACCCACTTCAATTTCAAGATCGGTTTTTGTAACTATTTTGCTAATAATATCAAAGTTGACTGTATCTCCATATTTTGCACCATCCAAATCCACAATATGAATCCGTTTTGCACCAAAATCTTTAAACATCATTGCGACATCTAACGGATTTTCAAAGTAACTTTTTGACTCTTCCATTAACCCCTGTTTCAATCTAACAACTTTTCCTCCCAATATATCGATGGCAGGTATTATCAACATTTCCACTCTCCAAAATTTTTTATAATTTTCAATCCATTCTCATGGCTTTTTTCAGGATGAAATTGGGTTGCTATTACATTATCTCTAGCCACCATTGCAGAAAATTCTAAACCATATTCACATATACCAACAGTTTCACTTTCCACCACTGGAGCAAAGTAAGAATGTACAAAATAGAAAAACGATCCATTTTCAATCCCTTTTATAAGAGGATGGTCAGAACAAAACATAACATTATTCCAACCCATATGAGGAATTTTCATCCCCTTCGAAACTATATCCTCAGGAAATCTCAAAATACTACCCTTAAAATAGGAAAGTCCTTCATATATCCCAAATTCAAAGCTTTTTTCATATAAAAGCTGCATACCAACACAAATTCCTAAAAAAGGTTTTCCCTTCCTAATATTTTCATGAATTACCTCTACGAAACCAAGATTAACAATTCCTTTCAAACAATCTCCGAATGCTCCAACTCCAGGTAAAACAATATGTGAAGCATTATCAATCACCTCTTTCTGAGATGTAATAACCGATTCAAATCCTACAAACTCAAAAGCTTTCTGTACGCTTCTTATATTACCAGCACCATAATCTATTATGGCAATCATTTACTCAAGCACTCCTTTTGTAGAATTTACTGTATCACCTGCTTTAGATATAGCAACTTTAATAGCTCTTGCTACACATTTAAATATAGCCTCTGAAATATGATGGCTATTTTTACCATATCTTTTGATTATATGAAGAGTACATTTGGCATTTTCAGCAAAAGCCTTAAAGAATTCTTCAACTAATTCACTTGGAAATTCACCTATTTTTTCAGTAAAAAATTCAACATCGTAATTCAAACACCCCCTACCTGAAAAATCGACCGCAACCTCTACCAGTGCCTCATCCATAGGCAACAGAAAAGAACCATAACGTTCTATCCCTCTCTTATCACCCAAAACTTCATAAAAACTTTTACCAAGAGTTATACCAACATCCTCTACAAGATGGTGATAATCAACATCAATATCACCATCAGCCTTTACTTTTAAATCTATTTTTGCATGATGAGCAAAAAGTGTAAGCATATGATTAAAAAAACCAACTGGTGTGTCAATTTCATATTTGCCTTTTCCATCCAAATTGATCTCAACCTCAACGGTTGTTTCATTAGTGCTTCTTGTTATAGTTTTTCGCCTCATTTTATCCCCTTTTTATAAATATACCCTTGCGTAAAACAAGCTATAATATTATATAAATTCTACACTAAAAATGAAAAAAATAAATAATCTTTTTTTGGAGAACTTATGAACCTAAGAAAGATAGCGCCTCTTTACGAAATAAGCGACAAAGATAAACAAAATATCCGTTCAATAAAGGATTCAATGATTCAATACAAGAAAGAGTTTGTTGAGGACTTTTACGAATACCTCGGGAAAAAGTTTGATTTTACAGAGCAAATCCCCTTAGAGCGCTTTCTTACACATAAAGAAAAGCTTGAAATATGGTATGAAAAATTTTTTGAAGCAAGTTTTAATAATACATTTTATCAGTTTTTAATTAATGCTAGCAAAAAACATGTAGATTTAAAAATTGATGAAAATGCTATAAATACTATGTTTAGCTTTGTAAGAAGATGGTTTCACGAAAAGATTTTTTTGACAATAAATGATGATTTTAAAAGGAAAGAAGTTCTTATAAGTGTTCACAAGTTCGTTGATATAAATGCTGCTATTATGAGCAGTGCATACCATAGTGAACAATTAAGGAAATTTACATCAATTTTTTCACTTCGCGAACTTGTAGTATCCTTTAGTGAACGATTTATGTTTTTCATGAATTCTATACTTGTTTTCATTCTTGTCTTGTTAACGATGAAAGCAGCCTACACTTTTTTCGCTGAGCTTGTTGATACCTATCAACATGGAAGCAGTAAAATTCTTATTACCGCATTGGGGTCTCTTTTAATATTATGGGTTTTAATCGAGCTTCTTCACACAGAAATTCAGCTTTTAAAAGGTGGTAAATTTAGAATCAGTGTCTTCATTGGAGTGGCCTTAATCGCCTTTATTAGAGATCTTTTAATATTAACATTAAAACATGAAACAAGTGGTAGAGGAGTTTACTTTGTACTTGCATCAATACTTATTTTAGGATTAATATATTGGCTTATAGCTAGAATGGAAAAAATAGACAACCCTAGAAGGAGAAACTAATGATAAAACTGTTAACAAAGAAAATCTTTGGTTCCTACAACGATAGATATCTAAAAAAAATAAAGCCTATTGTTAATGAAATTAATGCTAAAGAAGATGAAATTAAAAATTTATCTAATGAACAATTAAGTCAAAAAACTACTGAATTTAAATCAAAATTAGACGATGGTAAAAGCTTAGACGATATTTTAGTCGATGTATTTGCAGTTGTTAGGGAAGTCAGCAAAAGAACCCTCAATATGCGCCATTTTGATGTCCAGCTTATGGGTGGATATGTTTTACATAAAGGCAAAATTGCAGAGATGAAAACAGGTGAAGGTAAAACTCTTGTTGCAACACTTGCTCTTTATTTAAATGCATTATCCGGGAAAGGTGCCCATCTTGTCACTGTAAACGATTACCTTGCAAGAAGAGATGCATTATGGATGGGACCAATTTATCTGTTTTTAGGACGTACTGTAGGAGTAATTCAGCATGAAACATCTTATTTAGTGGAATGGGATAACAAAGAAAAATTTTCCACAAAACTTGTTGAATGCGATAGAAAAACAGCATATCTAGCAGATATAACTTATGGTACCAATAACGAATTCGGCTTTGATTACTTAAGAGACAATATGAAATACGACCTCGATGAGTATGTTCAAAGAGACCTGCATTATGCTATTGTTGACGAAGTAGATAGTATATTAATCGATGAGGCAAGAACTCCATTAATTATAAGTGGTCCTACAGATGAAACTACCGATAAATATTATGAAATTGACCGAATTGTTAGAATGCTAAAAAAAGATGAAGACTATACTGTTGACGAGAAAAGTAGAACGGTAAAACTTACTGAAACTGGTATCAACAAAATAGAATCTGCTCTCAAAATTGAAAACCTTTTTGATATTAAAAACATGGATACACTACATTATGTAAACAATGCATTAAAAGCTCATGCTCTTTTCAAGAGAGATGTCGATTATGTGGTTCAAGATGGAAAAGTTATCATTGTGGATGAATTTACTGGAAGACTTATGCCAGGGAGAAGATTTTCGGAAGGATTACACCAAGCTCTTGAAGCTAAAGAAGGGGTTGAGATAGAAAGTGAAAACCAGACTCTTGCTTCTATCACTTTCCAAAACTACTTCAGGATGTATGAAAAACTTGCAGGCATGACAGGTACTGCCGCAACAGAAGCACAAGAATTTAGAGAAATTTATGGACTTGATGTAATTGTAATACCTACGCACAAACCTATGATTAGAAAAGATTATCCTGATGTCATTTACAAAACAATGAAAGAAAAATATGAGGCAATAGTAAAAGAAATCATAGAGATGCACAGTATCGGCCGCCCTGTCTTAGTTGGAACTACATCTATAGAAAAATCAGAATACCTAAGCAAACTGCTAAAGAAAAAAGGGATACCACATGAAGTATTAAATGCAAAATATCATGAGCGAGAGGCTCAAATTGTAGCTCGTGCTGGTGAAAAATATGCCGTTACTATTGCTACAAACATGGCAGGTAGAGGTACTGATATTAAATTAGGTTCTGGAGTAGCAGAACTAGGTGGTTTGCATATTCTTGGAACAGAAAGGCATGAATCCAGAAGAATTGATAACCAGTTAAGAGGTCGTTCTGGAAGGCAAGGAGACCCTGGATCTTCAAGATTTTTCTTGAGTTTGGAAGATGACCTTCTAAGAATTTTTGGTTCTGATAAAATTTCTGCAATAATGAATAAACTAGGTATGGAAGAAGGGGAGCCAATAGAGCACCCGCTTATTTCCAAAGCAATAGAAAATGCCCAAAAAAAAGTTGAAGCGATGCATTTTGAAATAAGAAAACACCTTTTAGAATATGATAACGTAATGAATCAACAACGACAGGTTATCTATTCTCTTAGAAGGACAATATTAGAAGGTAAAGATCTTGATGAAATAATTGCAGAACACATCGAAAATATAGTAGATGATCTTATAAAAAACTATATTGATATCCCTGATCATCCTGATATAAAAGGTTTGTCTTCTGCATTGGAAAAAATATTTGATATAAACTTCAACTTAGATGAAACAATAACTAAAAAATCAATTGATGAAGAAAAAAAAGATATTTTAACAAAAATTAATAAGAAAATTGATGAAAAGAAGCAAGAATTAGGTGAACACTTTTTTGGGTTTGTTAGATTCCTTTTAATTAATATTCTTGATAATCGCTGGAAAGAACACCTACTAAATATGGACTACTTAAGAGATTCGGTGGGGTTAAGAGGTTATGGCCAAAAAGACCCTCTGATTGAGTATAAAAAAGAATCTTATAACTTGTTTATGGATATGATGAATCGAATTTCTTACGAATTTATGGAGTTTTTAACACATATTAAGGTGGAAATGGAAGAAGATATTAGTTTTAAAAAAGAACAACAAGAGATTAGAGAAGAGCGAAGAGATATATTTGGGGATAGTACCGAAGAAAAAACAAAAAAGAAACCTATAAAAAGAGTGCAACCAAAAATTGGAAGAAATGATCCATGCCCTTGTGGCAGTGGTAAAAAATACAAGAAATGTTGTGGAGCAAATCAATAGTAACTGTACTTTCAAAATAAAACATTTTATAATTACTTCAGTTGCCACTGATAAAGTGGCAACTGATTATGTATTAAGTTGTAATATTACCTATTTTTGTAGTTCTCAAACAATAAGCATTCTCCTTTAATACTTGTTTAAAAATTTGAATATTAAAGATCATGAAAATTATTCATTTAATAATCAATTATCACTTTTTCAGTGAATACTAAGTGTATTTCTCATCTTTTTTTCTCAATAAGCTTTATTTCAAATGTATTTCCGTGATACGAATTTGTTGTTAATGTTATCGAACCGTTGTAAAGAGTTGCAATGTGTTTTACTATAGATAATCCAAGACCTGTACCTGTTATTTGCTTGTTCCTTGATTTAGAGCGAGTATAAAATCTTTCAAAAATACGCTCTCTATCTTCTTCTGGAATTATCGGACCTTCATCTTCTACTTTTATTATTATTTGTTTATCAAATTTTGATATAGATATATAAATATTTTTTCCATCAGAATATTTTAGTGCATTATCAATAAGATTTGTAAGAACACTGATTAAATGCTCTTCTTTAATAAATACCGATGTTTTTGAAATGCTAAAAATAAGTTTCTTATTTGCGTTTTCAAAAATTGTTTTGAGATTTTCTTCTACTCTTTGCAAAGATGTGGCATCTTCCACTTGAAAATTCGGCTCAAGATTTTCCAAAGAGTGTAACGAGATAATATCCTTAATTAATGCATCAATACGTTTTGTTGATTCATAAATCAATTCCAAAAACTTCTTCTTTTTCTCTTTAGAAATACTTTCATTGATAAGCAAAGTTTCAGCATACCCCATAATCAACGACAGAGGGGTTTTTAATTCGTGAGCTATATTACCAACAAGCTCTGTTTTAAAAGTTTTATACTGTATGTGCGGAGTTACATCTTTTATGAATATAAATAGAAAATCTCTTATCATTTTTTTTGTTATTTTGACATATCTGTTCTTGAATTTCCTTATTTTTCCATCACAATTGTCGTGAATTATATAATCAAAAAAACTTATTGAATCTAAATCCTTTAAAACCAAAAATAAGTTATTTTCCAAAAGAGAAGAATTAAAAAAAGCTTTGGAATAAGGATTCGAATAAATTATATTGTTATTACTATCTAAAATTAAAATTGCATCATCGATTTCATCAAATATATTCTGCAAAAAATCTTTATTGATTATTATTCTTTGCAAGGACTTATTGATAGCCATAAACCTATTCTATTTTATATCCTATCTTAGGGACTGTTTTTATAACTGAACTTTTTTCGCCTAACTTTTTTCTTAAAGATGAAATATGAGCATCAACCGTTCTTGTATATACATCAGAATCAAATCCCCAAATATTACTAAGAAGTTGATTCCTAGTATAAACTCTTCCTGGATGCTTTAAAAGCAATTTTAATAGTTCAAATTCTTTATGAGTTAATACAACCTCTTTTCCTTCTATAAAAGTTTTGTGATTTTCTTCATCCAAAACTATTCCTTGGTATTCAATTGTCATATTAGATCTTTCTTCTTTAGAGCTAACTTGCTGCTTTATTTTAGTAATTAGCACTCTTATACTAAAAGGTTTTGTAAGATAATCCTTGGCACCAAGCTCTAAGTGTCTGACAATCATATCCTCTTCGTCCCTAGCTGAAATTATAATTATCGGAATAGTTGCTGTTTTTGGTGCAGTTTTTAGAATATTTAAAAGCTGTGTACCTTTTAAACCAGGTAACATTATGTCAAGTACAATCAAATCAGGATCTATCTCTTCCAAAAGCATAAGTGCTTCATTTGCATCTGAAGCTTCTACAGTCCTAAAACCTTCAGATTGTAAATTAAAAGAAATCAGTTCTCTCAGGGAATTTTCGTCCTCTATTATTAATATTGTAGCCATTATTCATCTGAATCTTCAATTCGAGTATGCCTAATTACTTTTCCAGTGGCCATAAAATAAACAACTTCTGCAAGATTTGTAGCATGATCTGCAATTCTTTCAATACTTCTAGTTATAAACATCAAGGAAATAGCACCTTTTGTTTTCCTTATATCTTCAACTATGTATGTTAATAATTCTCTTAATATCTGAGTGTGTAAATTATCAATATAATCATCCCGTTTGATAACAGATAATGCTTTTTGGGTATCAATTTCAAAATACGCATTTATAGCCTCTTTAATCATTATCCCTGCTGATTCTGCCATTTTTGGTAAGTCAATATATGGTTTTATAGGAGGGATTTCATTTATCTTTATAATCTCTTTAGCGATATCTACACAGTGATCTCCTATCCTTTCAAGATCTACGATCAATCTAGAAGCTGCCACTATATATCTCAAATCTATAGCTTTGGGATCATATAGTGCTAAAACTTTAAGACATAATTCGTCTAGCTCTACATCAAGTTTGTCAACTTCGTTATCTCTTTCAATAACTTGTCTGGCCAAATCAGAGTTTCTTTCAACTAGCGCAGTTATATCATCATTCAACATTTCTATAACTGTTTGAGACATACGTGCTATAGATGTTTTTAAAGTTATTAATTCTTGTTCTAGCGCTTTCATAATAATTCCAATAATTTAAAAATGTTAAAATAATATTAAAAGATTGTAAAAGAATTGTAAAGTTAAAATTCTTCTCTATAACATTCTTCAAGTTTCATTTTTAATAAAACAAATTCAGATTGAGATATTTTCCCATCACTTTTTAGCTTTTTCTCAAGATTATTAATTTCATCAAGTAAATCCATTTTAAATGAGTTTTCACAAACTTCTTTATCTTTTAAAATAGCTTTTTCTTCTGCTTGTCCTATGGATATATTTGCACAGAAAACCGTGTAGAGGGAGAAAATTCCAAAAAGTATTAGAACATTAATTATAAATTTTGATTTTGACACTTTTTTTTCCATTAAACACCTCCTAAACTCATTTTAGTTAAAAATTACTAAAATTCAACAAGAATAAATATGGAGTACCCCATTTTTGCCTATAATATCAATTAGCTCTTTTAAAGAGCTACATATCTTGAGCTGTTCATTATGGTTAATACAAAATACCTAAAATGCATCCGTAAAGTTTGAATTTGATTTCTACCAAAAAAGTATTAATATATAGTTGTAAAAAAATGAGGAGGATGTCTATGAAAGCAGTCATTTGTGATGGTTTTGGTGGAATTGATGTCTTAAAAATTGTAGACGTAAATATTCCAAAACCAAAAGAAAATCAGGTTTTGATTAAAGTTGCAGCTACTTCTATTAACAGACCTGACCTAGTTCAAAGGGAAGGAAAATACCCACCTCCCCCAGGAGAATCTGAAATTTTAGGTTTAGAAGTTGCTGGTATTATTGAGGAGTTGGGAAGTAATGTAAAAGGTTGGAAAAAAGGGGATAAGGTAGTGGCTCTCGTTGGTGGTGGCGGATATGCTGAATATGCAGTTGCTTATGCAGATCATCTCATCCCTATTCCAGATTCAATGACTTTTGAAGAAGCAGCTTGTATATGTGAATCTTATATCACTGCTTTTTTAAATGTCTTTCTTTTAGGAGAATTAAAAGATGGTAACTATGCAATCTTCCATGGTGGTGGAGGGGGAGTAAATACAGCCGCTATTCAAATCACAAAAGCTCTTACACCAAATGTTAAAATTATAGTCACAGTAGCGCCTGAAAAGATGGCAAAAGTAAAAGAGTTAGGAGTCGACTTACTGATAAACTACAAAGAAACCCCTGACTTTTCCTCTATTATAAAAGAATATACTAACAAAAAAGGGGTAGATGTTATCTTGGACCACATAGGAGCAGCTTATCTTGAACCTAACATAAAATCGTTAGCATATGGCGGGAGACTTGTAATTATTGGGGTTACAAGCGGAATTAAAGCTGAAATAAATCTCGGTTTGGTTATGGTAAAACGACATAAAATAATCGGGTCTGTTTTACGTTCTAGACCTGTGAATGAAAAATCAGAAATTATTAAAGCATTTAGAGAAAGAGTTATGCCAAAATTTTCCGACAGAACTATTGTTCCAATAATCTATAAAGTTTTTGATTTAGAAGATGTCAAAGAAGCACATCAAACAATGGAAAATGACAAGCATTTTGGCAAAATCGTTCTCAAAATTGCAGATTTATAACGATAAATAGGGGGTTTCCCCCTTTTCTAAGGTTTTAGTAAATATTCTTTTAATCGCTCTATGCCAGTTTTCATATGATCAATTTTTCTGGTAAAAGCAAATCGAATATAATGATTAGTTTTATTTTTTCCAAAATCTATTCCTGGTGTTATTGCTACCCTAATATCTTTTAAAATTTTACGACATAAACTGAATGAATCATCCGAAAACCTTGATGAATTAACCCAAATATAAAACCCTCCTTGAGGAATTGTCTTTATTTCAAAAATTTCTTTAAGCTCATTATACAAAAAGTCTCTCCTTTTTTCATAAACCGTCTTAACATAATTGAGATATTCGTAATCGAAAGCAGCAATTCCTGCATATTGACTAATTGTGGGAGCTGAGATAAACATATTTTGTTGAAGTATCTCCCCCCTTCTTACAAGATGTTGAGGAAGTATTATCCATCCTACTCGAATTCCCGGCATGCAAAAATACTTTGAAAAACCGTTTATAACCACAACATTATCTGAAAATTGTAAAGCTGAATATTCTTGAAAGTTTTCATAGACAAGCCCATGATATATTTCATCTGATATAAGATAAATACCGTTCTCCTCACAGTAAGTTATCAGATTTTTGAGACTTTTCTTATCATAAATTGTACCAGTGGGATTTGCGGGAGACGATATAAGCAAACATTTTATTTTTTTCTTCTTTAACATTTCAGGCACAATTTGATAATTTGTTGACTCATCAACAGGTATACTCAAATTAGGTATTTTGAAAATTTTTGCTATATTTTTATAACAAGGATACGTAGGATCGCTGAAGGCGATCGATTCTTTTTCTTCAACAAGCAAATTAAATGCTAAATTAAAAGCTCCTGATGTCCCTACTGTTACTATAATTCTTTCAGGATCTATATTTACTCTATATTTTTTCTTATAAAATTCAGCAATTTTCTCTCTAAGAGTTAACAATCCTTTAGATTCAGTATACCCAAACGATTCAACAGCTTTCTCCTTTATTGCATCGATTACTTTGGGAGAAGGCCTGAGATCAGGTTCACCAACTTCAAAATGTATTGTATCATTATACTTTCTTGATTCTCTAATAATGTCCATCACTATAAAAGGGTCTATTTCAAATCTTTTCATTGATAGTCTCCTTAAATATATTTTTTAATTATATTTTATAAATTTTTGTCTGTAAAGAAACTTTTATATTCTTGACGTTACCCATTTTTTGACGCTTTGTTTTAATAAGCTTTTGTTTAAAAACCTACAATATGATGATTTGTAAGCTTAGCAATCTCTTTAAATACTTTAAAAACTGTTGAAAAAATAATCTGAAAATGTAATATTTTGTGCGGGGGTGTATAATGAATATATTTATTGTCAACGGTAGTCCAAGAATAAATGGAAATTCTGCATTTATCGCTAAATCACTTTTTAAAAATTATACTGATGCAACTCTATTAAACCTTAGTGATCTCAATTATAAAGGATGTCAATCTTGCTATATCTGCAGAGAAAAAAATACTTATTGTGTGATTAATGATGATTTAAAAAATGTATTAGAACCACTTTCTAAATCTGATTTAATCATTCTTATCTCTCCAAACTATTACGGCTTTATTACTGGACAAATGAAGCTTTTTCTTGATAGATGGTATTGCCTTAAAAAGGCAAATAGAACCAGCAAAATGAAAAACGGTGCAAAACTATTTTTTATAATCACACAAGGAGCTCAAAATAGAGATCATGCATCATTCATAACAAGTTGGGCAAAAAAGGTTTTTGAAAGCTTTAACCTAAAATTTTACTCTTATATAGTTCCTGGATGTAAAACTAATTCATTGGACATGGTTAAAATAAAAATAGACGACTTAAAAATGCATCTTAAAATGTTTGTTTAGGTGATATATGATTGAACCAATTATTTGGGATGAAAACTGTTTAAAACTTTTGGATCAAAGGCTACTCCCCCATAAAAAAGAATACATGATATGTAGATCAATTTATGATGTAGCTTATGCTATCAGAGAAATGGTTGTTAGAGGTGCACCTGCAATAGGGGTATCAGCTGCTTTTGGAGTTGTACTTGGACTAAAAGAAGGAAAAAATATAAATGAAATTTATGAGATTTTAAAAAACACTAGGCCAACAGCTGTCAATCTAATTTGGGCGCTTGATAAAATGAAAGGTGCTTATGAGTATTGTGACGGCAATATAAATTATATGGAAAAAGTTGCTATAAAACTTTTTGAAAGAGATTTAGAGTACAATAGAATGATAGGTAAAAATGGTTTAACTATTCTCAATGACGGAGACTGTATCCTTACTCATTGTAATGCTGGAGCTCTTGCTACCGCTGGTTACGGAACAGCTCTTGGTGTTTTTAGAGCTGCAAAAGAAAAGGGATTGAACATTCATGTATATGTGGATGAAACAAGACCATACTTACAGGGGGCAAGATTAACAACTTTCGAGTTGATGGAAGAAGATATCCCTTGTACTTTAATATGCGATAATATGCCAGGATTTCTGATGTATCAAGGTAAAATAGATAAAATTATTGTAGGTGCTGATCGAATTGCAAAAAACGGAGACACTGCAAATAAAATAGGTACTTATCAACTAGCTATTCTTGCTTATTACCATGATATTCCATTTTACATTGCTGCTCCTCTTTCCACCTTCGATTTTACCCTTGAAAACGGAAACCAGATAAAAATAGAAATGAGAAACGGCAATGAAGTCAGAAAAATTAAAGATACATTAATATCGCCTAATAACGTTCCTGTTTTTAACCCTGCCTTTGATATCACCCCTGGCCATTTAATAACAGGATTTATTACAGAATTTGGTGTTTTTAATAGTGTTAAAGATTTACTAAACAATATAAATGAAGGAGGCAAAAATGGGGATTAGTTACAAAGAACTTGGTTTAGTAAACACTCGCGAAATGTTCAAAAAGGCAATGGAGGGTAAATACGCAATTCCAGCTTACAATTTTAACAATCTCGAACAATTACAGGCGATTATTCAGGCGTGTGTTGAAACAAAATCTCCTGTAATTTTACAGGTATCAAAAGGTGCAAGACAGTATGCCAATGCTACCATGCTAAGATATATGGCTATGGGTGCTGTTGAGTATGCTAAAGAACTTGGTTATGAAATACCTATAGCATTACATCTAGACCATGGTGACACTTTCGAACTTTGTAAAGCTTGTGTAGATAATGGTTTTTCCTCAGTTATGATTGATGGATCACATTTACCTTTCGAAGAAAACATTGAAATTACTAGGAAGGTTGTAGAATATGCACATCAATTTGATGTAACCGTAGAAGGTGAACTTGGAGTACTTGCAGGTATTGAGGAAGATGTAAAAGCTGAGAAATCACATTATACAAACCCCGATGAAGTGGAAGAATTTGTTGAAAGAACTGGGGTAGATTCCCTTGCTATTTCCATAGGAACTTCTCATGGTGCATATAAATTTAAAGTAAAACCAGGTGAATCAATCCCACCTCTTAGATTTGATATTCTTGAAGAAATTGAAAAAAGATTGCCAGGGTTTCCGATAGTATTACATGGAGCATCATCCGTAATTCCTGAATACGTTGAACTGATAAACAAATATGGGGGAAATTTAGAAGGTGCTGTTGGTATACCTGAAGAACAGTTAAGAAGAGCTGCAACAAGTGCTGTGTGCAAAATAAATATTGATAGCGACGGAAGACTTGCCTTCACCGCTAAGGTAAGAGAATTTTTATGGAACCATCCTAAAGAATTTGATCCAAGAAAATATTTAAAACCAGCTAGAGAAGAGCTTATAAGGATGTACAAACACAAAAACTTAAACGTTCTAGGTAGCGCCAATAAAGCATAACAAAATTTGACAGTGCCCCCTATTTTAGGGGGCGTATGGTTTATCCTTTAATTTCAGACTCTAATGAATCAACTTTTGAAATCAATACTTTAACCTTTGAATTTATTTTTAGTAGATAACCAAAAATTAAAATCCAGATTACCATATATGCTGAAAAAAGGTACCATAAATTTTTCATATACTCCTCCTGCTAATATCTAATTTTAGTTTCCAAATATTTTATTTTATCTTCAAGAAGCCCTACTTTAACTCTTTTGAAAAGCATAGATAAATAAAGAAGAGTAAAAGCTATTACGGAAATAATTAATGCTTTTAACATATCAGGATGCAGCCCACCACCACCTTTTTGTAAGACATTAGGATGAATTGTTCTCCACCATCTTATAGACATAAAAACAATAGGAACATCAATAAACCCTATTATACCAACTACCGCTGAAAACTTTGCCTTTTTATCATCTTCATCCACAAACTTTCTAAGCATTAAGTAACCCACATAAATAAACCACAGTACAAGGGTGGTTGTCAGCCTAGGATCCCAAGTCCACCAAACCCCCCAAACTGGCTTCGCCCAAATAGGACCCGTAATTAAAACGATAGTACAAAAAATTATACCAATTTCAGCAGATGACGAGGCAATTTCATCATAAATCTTTTTCTCGTTAATTAGCACAACTATTGAAAATAAAAAAGTAATAAAAAAAGCAAAGAAAGCTATCCATGCACTTGCTACATGGAAGTAAAAAATTTTTTGGATAGCTCCCATCACTTTTTCCAACGGAGCATAAATAAATGTAAAATATAAAGCAACTGAAATGAAAACTAGTGTTAAAAAGTCAATTACTTTTTCAATTATTTTTTCATTGGAATTCATTTATTCCTCCACCACAAAGTCAAATATTATGTAAATTACACATGTAAAAACAATATCAAAAACACCAATAAGCTTCAACCACTTAAACGCATTCTCAAAAGTTCCACTAAAATAAAAAATGTTTAGAGATTGAATAGAAGCTAGAATGATTGGAACCAATAATGGTAATAACAAGAGAGGTAACATCAACTCCCTAGTTTTCGACTTAACTGATATAAGGGAAAAAAGAGTTCCCAAAACAGAAAAGCCATAGCTTCCCAAAATGAAGACAAGAAGCGTACCGATGATTTGCTTTTCAAAAAGATTTATATTGTAAAAAACCATAAAAATCGGTACAGTCATTAACTCCATAAGTATTAAAAATAAAAAATTTGAAAAAACTTTACCAAAAAAAATAGCACTCCTATCTACAGGCGCCAATAAAAGGGCATTTAAGTTACCCCCATTTATTTCATTTATCATTGATTTATTTAGCCCTAAAACTCCAGAAAACGTAATTGCCATCCAGAGAATACCAGCAGCAATTTCATCTTTATATTCTGCACCAGGCTCAAAAATGAAACTGAAAACAATAACCACAAGGAGGGAGAAAATTAACATAGAATTGATAACTTCTTTTGATTTAAGTTCCAAAATTAAGTCTTTCTCAACTATCTTAAATATTGTTTTAACGTAACGTTTCATTTTCCACTCACAACAGATAAATAAATATCTTCAAATTCTTGCTCTTCAATTGCAGATTTATTTTCATTATAAACGATCTTTCCTTTTTTCATAATCAAGATTTTTGTAGCAAGTTCGTAACCTTTTGAAAGATTGTGTGTTATCATAAGAATCGTTTTATTTTTTCCAAACTGTTCTTTTAAAATGTTTGTTAAAATATAAGATGCATGTTGATCAAGACCTGTGTAAGGTTCATCTAATAGAATTATCTCAGGATCGTGAAGCAAAGCTCTCGCAATGGACAACCTTTGTAACATCCCTCTTGAATAATTTCTCACATAATCATCTTTTCTTTGATAAAGTTCTACACTTTTAAGTAAAGATATAATTCTATCATTTAAATTATGAACACTGTAGAGGCCTCCGTAAAATTTAAGATTTTCATATGCAGTTAAATTTTCATATAGAAATGGCTGGTGTGATATCACCCCAAAATAGTTTCTAAAATCATCAGAAAGGTCTTTGAGTGCTACTCCATTGTAAAATATGTTGCCTGCACTTGGTTTTATTTGTGTAGAAATAATTTTCAAAAGGGTTGTTTTACCAGCTCCATTCGGTCCAAAAATTGAAACAAAATCACCTTTTTCAATATTGAATGAAACCCCTTTCAACGCATAATTATTACCAAATTTTTTCTCTAGATTTGTAACCTCAATCAATACCAAATCAGTAGCTCCTTCTAAAAAATTAGAGTTGCTATTTTCTGTAGCGTAATTGCTGATTTATATCTTATTATAAAATTACGATTAATGTCGAGTGTTTTTATAATTTATCTTTAAATTTTATTTAAAGTAGCCAACGCTTTTATAGCGTTGGCTACTTTAAAACCATTCATACTTTTTCTGTTCTATGTGAAAGTGAATATATACCACCAAAGACCATAACAAAGCATCCTATCCATATCCATACTACAAGTGGATGATAAATCGCCTGAATTCCCACAATCCCTTCATTTTTATCATAGCTTGCTAAAATAAGGTATAAATCGCCCAAAAATGTGGTATATATTGCAACTTCAGCATAAGAGTGTTCTTTTTTATTTTTATAAAATCTACGCTCTGGTTTCATTGTTATAAGATACTTATCATTTTTATACACCTTTACGGGTACAAAAGCAGATACGTAATTTCTTACTTGCTCAAATCTTAAATCTTTTACATGTAATCTGTATTCGTTGAATATAATATCAGAGTTTTCTTTAACAACTTCATCTGTTGTAACTTTGTAAAAGGCTGAACCAATAATACCAAAGGCTATCATACATAGCCCTAAATGAATAATCATAGAACCATAGAATCTTCTGTTCTTAATGAGAGCAGAAAATCCAGCATTTTTAATATTTTTAACTACTTGTATGACAATTGCAAAAAATGCGAATGTTGTAACAGTAAAAAGAATTAAAGGAATAATTTTGTTGTAACCTAATATATATAAAACAACTCCCACTACTATGGATATAATACCAGATAACCACACCTTTTTTATTAAGTCAGAAATAGATACTTTTTTATAAGGTATTAAAGGACAAATTCCAGCTAAAAACAGAAGCGCAATAAAAAAGGGTATAGATACTCGATTATAATATGAGATATTTACACTACTTTTACTACTTGCAAAGATCTCAGAAATAATAGGAAGAGTTGTGCCAAAAAGTACCACTAGCATTAGTGCAACAAAAATCCAGTTTGTTATAAAAAATAAACCTTCCTTGGAAAGGATATAAAAGTTCCCTTCCTCTTTTAAGGATTTTTTTGTTATAAAAAGTAGTACTAAAAATGCTACAGATGTAAGAATGATAAACCAAATAAAAAATATTCCCAATGGTGATTTACCAAAGCTATGTACCGAATCGATTACACCACTTCTTGTTAAAAATGTACTAAAAATACAAAGCTCAAATGTTATTAAAGCAAGCATATAAGTCCAAAGTTTTAATTTATTAACTCTTTCATACATTATGGCACTATGCAAAAGAGCTGTACCAATAAGCCATGGGAAAAAAGAAGCATTTTCTACAGGATCCCAAGCCCAGTATCCACCCCAACCTAACTCCACATAGGCCCACTGAGCACCCAAAACAATCCCGATAGTGAGAAAAATCCAGGCAATCATATTCCATATTCTTGAATATTTTAGCCATTTACTTGAATAATCCTTTGTTATTAATGATGCTACAGCATATGCAAAAGGTAAAGTATAAACTACATAACCTATATAAAGTGTTGGTGGGTGATAAAGCATACCTGGGTTTTGTAGTAAAGGGTTCATTCCTAATCCATCAGCTGGTATAAAATCCAGTTCTTTAAACGGATTTGAAACAAAGGATGTTAGCAAAAAGAAAAAAGTCGAAGTTATCGTTATTACAAGCATAATACTACTTCTATATTTATTACTATATTTTTTACTTCTGGAAAGTTCAATTAAACCAGCAATTGTAATTAGCCATCCCCAGAAAAGAAGTGAACCTGCCTGCCCCGCCCAAAAGGCACTGATCTTATAGATAAAAGGAAGAGCTCTATCAGTATACTGAGCTACATATTCCATTTTAAAATAACTTATTGCAAGAGCATACACAAGAATAATCGATGCTAAAGTAGCCAATATCGTTTGTGATATGAATGCAATATTACCAATTTTACTGCTAGTTTCATCATCCTTCATAATCGCGTTAAGATAGAAGAAAATGGCTATACCACCGCTTAAAAGAGCGATAATTTCAACTAATAAACCAATATTACCCATTATTTAATCCTCCATAAACAAAAATTTTAAATAAACGCCCAAATACCTATTTGATTAGTATAGTATAATTTAGTTCAATCAAAAATTAATTTTTCTCTTTTACTTCGGCTTCATATTTAGATGGACATTTTGCCAATAATGTTTTAGCTCTAAAGACATTATTTTTATCTAGTTTTCCTTCTACTATTACCCCTACTTCTTCTTTGAATGCATCAGGTACAATACCCTTATAAACAACTTTTAACTTAGCGCCAGAATCATCTACCAAATTGAACTCTAAATATTTTTCGATAGCCTTTTTAATTACAGAACCTGACTCAACGAGACCACTAACTCTCAATCCTTTACCATAATACTGTGAAGGGTTTTTCATTAATTCACTGACTTCAAGGTAATAAACACCAGTATCTTTAAAGCTAGTTAAGATAAGATAACTAATTACAGCCAATATTATTAAACCTGGGATAATAATTTTTAAGCTTTTTTTCATATAACCCTCTCTTGACTTTGTCTTTCTTTTTTATATAGTAGATGTTCTAAAAAAGAAAAGGTTTTTTTAAATGGAAAAAATAAATTTTTTAACAGCATTTATTGCAGGAGTGCTTTCTTTTTTATCTCCATGTGTTTTACCATTGATCCCAGGATATATGTCATTCATATCAGGTGAAAGCATTGAATCTTTGACAAATAATGAAAAAATGTCTCCCAGAGTAAAAGCTATAATTGGTGCTATATTTTTTGGACTCGGGTTTACTATTGTTTTTATGATTTTAGGTGCCAGTGCAACTTCAGTAGGTAAACTAATAAATAATAATAGAGCTATTTTAGAAAAAGTTGCAGGCTTAGTTGTAATTGTATTAGGTTTACATCTTTTAGGTGTTATCAAAATTAAAAAGCTTCTAAATCAAAAAAAATGGAATTACCAGAAAAAAAATTACCCCTTCTTTATTGAAGCATTTTTGCTAGGCGTTGCATTCGTTTTTGGATGGACACCATGTATTGGTCCCATATTAGCCGGTATTCTAGCTCTAGCTTCACAAGAACATACCGTAACTCAAGGGATAATTTTACTTTTTGTTTATTCTCTGGGATTATGGATACCGTTCTTATTAGCAGCTATTGCATTAGGTTTTGTACTGTCAGCCATGAAAAAAGCAAGTAAACTACTCGTAATCATAGAAAAGATATCAGGAGTACTTTTGGTTTTTATTGGTATACTCATTCTTTCTGGCTCTATGACAACTATGATAACATTTATGTTAAAAATCTTTCCTTTTCTAAATAATCTTAATTTCTAAAAAACTCTGAAACTGAGATTATTTTATATCTACCATGTAACGATAATTAGCCAAATCTACCAGTAATATAATCTTCTGTCATTTTCTCTTTAGGATTCGTAAAAATTACTGAAGTCTCATCAAATTCAATAAGTTCACCCATATACATAAAGGCAGTATAATCTGACACTCTTGCTGCTTGCTGCATATTGTGAGTTACAATCATTATGGTCACCATCTCTTTTAATGAATGAACTAGCTCCTCAATCCTAGATGTGGCAATGGGGTCAAGCGCACTTGTTGGCTCATCAAACAAAAGAACTTCAGGTTCTACCGCAAGTGCTCTAGCAATACAAAGTCTTTGCTGTTGTCCACCAGACATGCCACTTGCAGTGCTATCTAACCTGTCTTTTACCTCATCCCATAAAGCTGCATCTTTTAGTGCCTTCTCAACTCTATCTTTTAATTCATTTTTATTTTTTATCCCTTTCAATTTTAAACCATAGGCTACATTTTCAAATATTGACATAGGAAAAGGAGTTGGTTTTTGAAAAACCATCCCTATCTTACTTCGCAACTCTATCGTATCAATTTCATTTGACAAAATATTTCTCCCACCAAAAAATATTTCCCCTTCATACCTGTTTGCACGATACAAATCATGCATTCTATTAAAACACCTTAAATAAGTGGTCTTACCGCAACCAGATGGACCAATTAAGGCAGTAACTTTATTCTTTTTGATATCCATATTGATATTTTTTAAAACTTGAACATTTCCATAATAAAAGTTTAGGTTCTTTACACTAATGATTATATCATTCACTTTCTATATCTCCATTTAATTAGTAGTCTCCCAATAATTGTCACAATTAAAATTGCAAATGTAATTATAAAAGATGCAGCCCAAGCAATTTTATGCCAATCATCATATGGCCCCATAGCATACTGAAATATAGTCACCGTAAGGGAGGGCATAGGTTCATTCAGGTTTGTTGTAAAAAAAGAGTTATTAAAAGATGTGAAAAGTAACGGCGCCGCTTCACCTGCCACTCTTGCAATGGCAAGCAGTACACCTGTTAAAATACCTGTAGCAGCACCCCTATAAACAACATTCATTATAACTTTATAGTAAGGAGCACCAAGAGCAAAAGCAGCTTCTCTCAACTCATCAGGAATTAATTTAAGCATATCTTCTGTGGTTCTCACTACAATTGGAAGCATTATTATGGCAAGGGCAACACCACCAGCCCAACCATTGAAATGCCCAAGAGGACGCACCATAATAGCATAAACAAATGTCCCAACCACAATGGCAGGAATACTGATCATTATATCAGCAAGTGTACTGATAAAATGAGCAATTCTTTTATTTCTACCATACTCCGCGAGATATGTCCCTCCCAAAATCCCAAGAGGAACTCCTATAACGACAGCCACCATTACAATCAAAATCTGCCCCACAAAAGCATTCCTTAATCCACCACCCTCTATACCTGGTGGGGCTGGATCTTCCAAAAAAAGTTCTGGTCTAATATACTGAACCCCTTCTCTCAAAAGATCAAAAAGAATAAATACTAACCAAAATAACCCTACTAAAGCACTCAAAAATGCAATAGATAAAGCAATAAAATTTTTTATTTTCCTTCTTTTTATATTATTATTCTGCACTACTTCTCCTTAGCATATACTTTGCAATAGCTAAAATAAAGAAGCTTAGAACAAAAAGAATTAAAGCAAGATAAAATAATGATGATAGGTATAGATCTGTATCAGCTTCTGTGAATTCATTAGCAAGTGTTACCGTGATGGTAGCTGCAGCATCCAAAAGAGACGATGGAATTTTATGATTGTTTCCAAGAACAAAAGCAACTGCCATTGTTTCCCCTAAGGCTCTACCCATTGCTATAACAATACTACCATATATTCCATACTTCGCATGTGGTAGCATAATATCCTTTATAACTTCCCATTTTGTAGCTCCCATACCATAAGCTGATTCTTTTAATACTACCGGCGTCAGATTAAGTGTGTCCCTCGTGATACTTGCAATAAAAGGTATAAGCATAATACTCAATACCAAACTTGCGGTAAGAATATCAATTCCTAAAGGGGTACCTCTAAAAAGTACATTTAAAAAAGGTATCGGAGCAAAAACCTTTTGCAAAAAAGGTTCAATATAATTCCCCATAATTGGGGCAACAGTAAACAAACCCCACATTCCGTAGATAATACTTGGTATTGAAGCAAGCATTTCAATTGTGGTACCAAAAGCTCCTTTTAAAAAATCAGGACAAAGTTCTACAAGAAATATAGCAATACCTATTGCAACAGGTACTGCCATTAGAAGAGCTATCAAAGTAACAATTACAGTCCCTGAAAGCATTGTTGCTGAACCAAAAATTTCTCGAACAGGATCCCAAGTAGTAGATGTAAGAAATTTGATAACTCCAAAATTGCCAATGGCTTGCCTTGATTCAAAAACTAGAGATATAAATATTCCAAAAACTATTAGAAAAAGTGTAATTGTACCTAAAAAAGTTGTTAGTTTAAAAAAATTATCATAAAAATTTTTTTTGTTTTCCATACAAACCTTTTTTATCAAACTTAGCAAAAAAACTATTGAATTATTTTAAAGAAAATTTAAAATTTTTGTAAAATTTTTGTAAAAAATTTCACAAGTGTTAGTTATAGATACTCCGAAAACCATCAATAAAATTAAAGGAGAGGGGGCTGGCCCCCCAATGATCTATTTTAAAATCCTCTTCAATATTACTAATAAATCCCTATCTCTCTCCAATAATCTCTGATACTATTTTTTAAATTTTCAGGTAAAGGTACATATATGAGCTTTTTTGCCACCTCATCACCATTTTTGAATGCCCAGTCGTAAAATTGCACCACCTTTTTATTCGATTCTTTTTTTTCTTTAGCAAGAAGAATGAAAGATGCACCAGCAATTGGCCAAGATTTTTTACCAGGAGCATCCACAAGCCATAGATAGTACCCCTTATTTTTATCCCAATTTGCAAAAGCAGCTGCCGCTTTAAAGGATTCAAAAGATGGTTCAACAAAGTTACCCTCTTTATTTTCCAACAACACATAACTTAACTTATTATTTTTTGCGTAGGCAAATTCAACATAACCTATAGAATTTTTTATTCTTTTCACATAGTTTGCCACACCTTCATTTCCTTTGCCTCCAATACCAACTGGCCACCTTACTGATTTACCATCTCCAACCCTTTCCTTCCACTCACTTGAAACACTTGAAAGAAATTTAGTAAAAATAGCCGTAGTACCAGAACCATCTGACCGGTGCACTACAGTTATACCTGTATCTGGCAATTTTAATGTTGGGTTCAATTTTTGGATTTCAGGTGCATTCCATTTTTTGATTTTCCCAAGAAAAATATTGGCAAGAACTTCTCTAGAAATTCTCAATTGACCTGATTTTACACCTTTAACATTTACTATAGGTACAACCCCACCAATAATTGCAGGAAACTGATACAGCTTGTACTCCTCTAATTTTTTCGGAGTCAATGGAGCATCACTGGCGCCAAAATCTACAGTTCTACTTTTAATTTGCCTTACCCCACCACCTGAACCTATGGATTGGTAGTTTAGTTTAACTCCTGTTGTTTTATAGTACATGTAAGCCCAAGCACTATATACAGGATATGGAAAGGTAGCTCCTGCACCATTAATTATTTTTCCACCTGCAACAGCAAAAGATACCATAAACATAAAGCTTAAAACAGTTAAAAACAGCTTCTTAAACATATTTGACCCCCTTATTTTATCGTCAATACCGATTTAAACATTCATTGTTAGAAAAATTGTAACTTTTTGTAAAAAATTTGTAAAATATGATTTATTTTTTTGTTAGTTTTATTATCTTATGCTTCATGTTCTTACCTGTAACGAAAGAAGAGCTAAAAAAACTAGGCTGGAAAAATCTTGATATAATATTTGTCACTGGTGATGCATACATTGACTCACCATATATTGGAGTAGCACTTTTGGGAAAATTGCTTGTTAAAAACGGATTCAAAGTGGGAATAATCTCTCAACCAAACTTAAAATCACCCCATGATATATTAAGACTTGGTTTACCAAGGCTTTTCTGGGGAGTTACTGCAGGAAGTATTGATTCAATGGTGGCAAATTATACTCCTTTGAAAAAAAGAAGAAAAACGGATGATTTCACACCAGGTGGCAAAAATAATAAAAGGCCTGACAGAGCAACTATTAGGTATGTAAATCTTATTAAACAGTATGATAAAACCAAAAAACCTATTATTATCGGTGGTATAGAAGCAAGCTTAAGAAGAATAGCTCACTATGATTACTGGGATGATAAAATCAGGCGTTCTATATTACTTGATTCTAAAGCAGATATTTTAGTATATGGAATGGGAGAAAAAACGATCTTAGAGCTTGCAAAACGATTTGACAAACAAGAGGACTATAAAGATGTAAGAGGTATCTGCTATTTATCCAATAAACATCCTCATAATTTTACAAAATTACCCTCTTTTGAACAAGTGATAAAAAATATAAACGATCTTATTGAAATGATGAAACTATTTTATGATAATCAAGATCCAATTAATGCAAATGGCTTATTCCAACAATATGGCAACAGATTTTTAATTCACAATCCCCCCCAATGGCTACCAAGTGAAAATGAATTAGATTCTTATTATGAGCTCGATTTTGAATATGATGTTCACCCTTATCTTAAAAAAAATGGTGAAGTCAAAGCCATTCATACAATAAAAAACTCCATCACTATAAATAGATGCTGCTTTGGTGAGTGTAACTTCTGTGCAATTGCAATTCATCAAGGCACAAGAGTAATAAGTCGTAGCATACCATCAATCATAAAAGAAGTAGAACAATTAAAAAGAACTCCCTTCTTTAAAGGGATTATAAGTGATTTGGGTGGCCCTACTTCAAATATATATGGATACGAATGTGACAAAAAACAAAAATTTGGCAAATGTAAGAATAAAAGATGTATATTCCCCAATGTTTGTAGCAGAATGACTGTTTCACACAAAAAATTAATAACCTTAATGCGCAAAGTAAGAGAAATAAACGGTATAAAAAAAGTCTTTATACAGTCAGGTCTTAGATATGACCTGATTTTAAAGGATAAACTTTTTGGCGACAAATATCTCGATGAGCTAATCAAATATCATATTTCAGGCCAACTAAAAATTGCTCCTGAACATCTTGATAACGATATTTTAACTCTTATGGGTAAACCTTCAAACAATACACTTAAAGATTTTGTTAAAAAATTTTATGCAAAAAATAAAAAATTCAGGAAAAAACAGTTTTTAACATACTATTTTATCGTTGCACATCCTGGATGCTCTTTAGTAAAAACAAAAAAGCTTAAAAATGAGCTTATAAATACAATAAAAACAATTCCAGAACAGATTCAAATTTTTACACCTTTACCTCTCACATGGTCATCTATAATGTATTATACTGGAAAAAACCCATTCACAGGAGAAACACTCTATGTTGAAAAAGATTTGAAAAAGAAAGCACAACAAAAAAATTACCTTTTAATAGGCAAACAAAAACATAAAAAAAATCACCTTTCAACATAAATTAAACTTCAAATCTTCACTAAAAAACAAGTATGTTGACAATATGGGGTTACTTTGTTAATACATCAGCTAATTTAAAACTGGGGTGAAATTATGAAAAGCTTAAGTATTAATGATCTCAAAGAACTAGAGAAACTATCAAATCTTTGCAGAGGTGATATTCTAAAAATGACCACCCTAGCAGGTAGTGGGCATCCTGGTGGTTCAATGTCATCTATAGATATGTATCTTACAGTTTATAAAATGGCTAATATATCCCCTAGTAATTACAAATCACTGGACAGAGATAGAATTGTAATTTCTCATGGCCACACATCCCCTGGAGTCTATTCCGTACTTGGTAGAAATGGTTTTTTTAATATTGACGAAGCAATAGCTTATTTTAGATTAGCAGGTAGCATCTTTGAAGGACACATTGAAAGGATGATTCCTGGGGTAGAGTGGACAACAGGTAACCTAGGGCAAGGTTTATCAGCTGCCTGTGGAATGGCTCTTGCCGCAAAATATTTTAACTATAACTACAATGTGTACTGCTTTATGGGGGATGGAGAGCAGCAAAAAGGACAAATTTCAGAGGCTAGAAGATTCGCAATAAAATATAGAATTAACAATCTCATTGCTTTTGTTGACTACAATAAACTTCAAATAAGCGGAAAAATTACTGATGTTATGCCCCAAAACATTAAAGATGAGTATATTGCAGATGGATGGGCCGTTTTGGAAATCGATGGGCATAATTTTGAAGAAATCTCAAATGCAATACTCGAAGCAAATAAAATCGAAAGACCCGTACTTATTTTGGCTCATACCATAATGGGCAAAGGCGTTTCTTTTATGGAAAATAAAGAGGTATATCACGGAAAAGCTTTGTCAGAAGAACAATTAGACCAAGCTCTAAAAGAGCTTGGTATTGAAAATGATTTAGAAAAGTATAAAAAGATGCGTGCAAATTTCTCATTTGATGAAACAAAACACGAAATATCCAGATATGAAATAAAACTAGATTTAGGAACGCCTAAAACATACGGAGTAGATATTAAAACCGATAATAGAAGTGCTTTTGGCGCTGCTATTATTGACCTTGTTCATTTAAACAGTCTAAAAAATGATTCAAATCCTATTTTAGTGTTTGATTGTGACCTTGCAGGCTCAGTAAAAACTGATAAGGTAGCTAATGAATTTAAAGAATTCTTCTATGAGGCCGGAATTCAAGAACACCATACAGCCACATGTGCAGGTGCTGCCAGTGTCAATGGTATGGTATCTTTTTTTGCTGATTTTGGTGTATTTGGAATTGATGAAACCTATAATCAACAAAGACTGAACGATATAAATGATACTAACCTAAAAGTTATAACAACTCACGTAGGAATAGATGTAGGTGAAGATGGTAAAACACATCAGTGTATCGACTATATTGGAGTGATGAGAAATTTATATAGTTTCAAAGTAATATTACCGGCTGATCCAAATCAAACAGATAGGGCAGTAAGATACGCCGCAAGCAAATATGGAAACTTTCTCATTTCTATGGGAAGATCAAAAACTACAATTATATCTGACGAAAACGGAAATCCATTTTTTGGTGAAAATTATATCTTCGAATACGGTAAAATAGATATAATAAGAAAAGGTGAAATTCCTCTTTTAAGTTTTGGCTCAATGCTACAAAGAGGCTTAAAGGTAGTAGAAATTTTAAAAAAAGATGGAATAAATCTTGCTCTTCTTAATGTATCATGTCCATTCCATCTTGACGAAAAAATATTGTTAAAATTCAAAGATTCAAAAGTATGGTTTACTTATGAAGATCATAATGTAAACAGTGGGCTAGGTGCTATTATTGCAGATTTTATCGCTTCAAAAGGACTAGGAATAAAACTTGTAAAATTTGGAGTAAAAAATTATTCCTACTCTGGAAAACCAGATCAGATATTTGACTTAATAGGTTTATCACCTGATACTATCGCTGCCGATATAAGATCTTACCTTTAGAAAGAAAAAGGGTATCCCCCTTTTTCTTTCATTATATCTCAATTACCTCTTTATGGTTATCCTTTAAAAAATCCTACCAAAAGTTATATAAAAAGCTTGCGATTTTTTATTACTAAAAAAATAATTATTAGCATAACTCAACTTTAAAGGGCCGATAGGTGTCCTCAATTCAAAACTTATTCCTAAATCCTTATATCTAAAAATCTTATTGTAGTCATCACCTGCATTACCAGACTCAAAGAACAAACCTATTAATACATTTTTTCTAATTAATTTGTTAAATGCTATTTCATTATAAAAATAATTCTTTCCTCCAAAGACCTTGCCTGTTGAATCTTCTTCTCCAATATCATCAACACCATACCCTCTCATCATCTGTGGACCACCAAGCGTAAAACGATAACTTAATGGTATTGAGCTATCATTACCAAACAGTTTACCACTTTTAACCGCCATAGAAAATAAATATTTTTCTTTAAATAAGGATTTAAATAAAGTACAGCCTACATTTATTTCGTAAAAAAATAATTTTTGCAGATTTCTATATATATTACCATTAAAACTAAGCGCATAACCATTTAACGGATTTATGATCAAATCCAAATTTTTAAAAGTAATACTCCCCCTTAATCCTACAATATTTTTCTTTGTTTCAACCTTATTTTTAAGTGTTAAATCATAGTCAAAATTATATTCTTTTAAATCATCAAACATAAAAGTAGTAGAAAGAGTTTTATTGATATAGCTTTTAGATAATTGAACAAAAACTTTTTTCGAGTTAACTTTAAAGTGTTTTTCTTTTTTATATCTGTAAATAAACCCTAGCTCATCGTATATATCTTCTCCTAGATAATTATAACCCAATAAGCTCAGATTTCCTTTTACTTCATCTTTAGATTTAAAAAACACTAAGTTAAGATTATGATTAGCAAAATCAAATCTCCTATATCCTATATAAGCATTTAATCCATTCACAGAGGTAAAACCAAAACCACCATAAACCTGGTTTTTATAGTCAACCTTATTATATATTGCTATTAAAGCTTCTCCATTATTTACAGGAACAACGGTAACAGAGCTTGCACTATAAAAACCAACTTTTTTCAGATAACTTCTTACCTTATCGATTTTGTACTTTGTAATTTTTTTGTCTTTTCTAAAATATCTTTTTATTGCTAATTTATAAACAGCTTCACTATCATAATAAATTAAATTTTTTAACTTATAATTCCTTAAATCACCAATAAAATACAAATTTACATTATCACCATCTACCTCATATTTCTCAAAATTTATATATCTGAAAAAATATCTATTATTATATTGCTTTATTAACTCACTTTTTATTCGATCAATATCACTAAACTTAACTGACTTAAACCTTAAGTAAATTTTTTCATTATTTAAAAATATATTTCCAATATTGCATTGTTTACCAAGATTGATATCAACATATAATTCATAATTTCTAATATCATCTTTAGCATAAGCACTCTCAATTTTTGGATTACAATAACCTTCACTAAATGCGATTTTTTTTAAAAGAGATGTTAATTTTTTTTTATCCAAATCAAACATATTAGTTTTAAGATAGTTATTTATTTCTGCTTCAACTTTATTGTTTTTAGGAGTAAGTTTAAGTCTGATATTAATATGCTTAAAATATTTATTAAAAAAAACAGATATTAAAATTGTGTTATTTTTTAGTTCAACTTCTACATTACCGTTCTCATAACCAAACGATTTTAACAAATTAGCACTTTTTTCTTTAAAAAAACCAACATAAAAACTGTTTATACGTTCAACACTTTTAACAAAAAGTTTTTTAATTTCTTCTTGAATTTTCCTATCAACAACTCCTTTAACTACAATATTATACTTTTCCCCTGTATCTACAGTAATTTTTAACTTAACTATCTTATGATAAAAAGGCAACACAGATATTATGCTACTAATAAACTTATCTTTGTTAAAAAAAGGATAATTGTATTTTACATACTCTAAATTATATTTTATTTTTGCGTCAAAATAGCCGTTTTCTCTCAACTTTTCTTTAACTTTACTTAGTATTTCATGAAGTCTTTTCGTAGAAAAGATCTTGAAAGGAATAATTTTATATTTAAAAGGAACATTGACTAATTCTACACCACTAATTATATACAAATCACCTTCTTTGATATAAATAAGACATTTATTGTCTTTTAAAGTAAAATCAACCTTTACATCAATATAACCATTATCTTCATAAAATTTTTCAATTCTTTTTACTACAGACTGAACTTCATCTTCTACTACTTCCTTTTTTTTAATTAACGCAACCCTTAAAAGGGTACTATCTAAATAGACATAGTTTCCTTTTAAAATAACTTTATATTTTTTTTGAATAGTATTTTTAACAGAACAATCCTTAGTTAGTACCACATTTTCAAGTTTAAAAATACTCTTGATTTCATCAGCAATATGGTATCCATACTTTTGGCATAAGTTCATTAAGTCACTATTTTCAAAAGCAAAAAGATTTGAAATACTAAAAACTAGTAAAAAAAGTAATACCCGCACCCGAACCCTCTTTACTAGAATAAGTCACATTAAACTTTAACCAATCAAACAACAAATATTCTCCCAGTACAACCCCCTCTCCTTTTCCTTCTGTTTCCACTAAATATTTTATCTCCAACCTATCAGAAAACCTGCGACCCACTTTAAAATAATCTCTCATTTCTGTGCCAGAAACTGATGTTTCTTCTAACCCAATTCTGTTTATTCCAAGCAGTTTTTCTGTATATCTTGTTAGCTCTTTTAATAATGATCCAGTAAAAAAAGATGATATTACATTTTTTGATTGAGTTCTGCTTTTATTGAATATATTTTCTCTACTATTTGGGTTTAAATCCTCAATTTCTACCGTATAATCAGGTAAATAACCATATATTTTAATAGTTAAATAATTAAAGCTACCAGTTCCAATTGCTTTGGTATAAAAATATGGTGGTTTATCTCCATCTATTTTCAAATAGCCTTCTTCTACAAAAAATTTTTCACCGGCAATTTTTAAATAAGATTCAACCGACTTAATTACTCCTGTTACATTTAACTGATCTTTTTTATACACCACATTCAATTTAACATAAGCATTCCCATCAACAAAATCATCCATAAGTTTAATAGGTTTTACACTTAATATATGCATATCAAAATCAAATGGAAAATTAACTTTTTCAGATGTACTTGAAACAGTTTTTATTTTTTTATAATTAAATATACCTTTTGTAATAAAAAGATCACCAGTAACTACATTTTTACCTACCTTTTTAGTGATATTAATATTTAAAATACCAGAAAATCCATCTTTAGAAATAAATACATTTTCACCAGTTAAAATTATTTTATATTGGCTTATTTGATATAAATCTTTGGAAAAAAGAGAAAACCTAATATAAGTATCAAGTTTCTTACCTATTAAACTCGCTCTTATCCTTTTACGATTAATGTTCAAATTAAAAGATATAACATTTACTTTCAAATTAAGCTCGGGAATATTTACAAAACCTTTACCAGAAACATCAGCAAATACATCAGTATCACTATAATTACCTTTTATTAAAATTTCACCCTCCCCTTTTATAACAACAAAATTTTTAAAATTAATTTTCCAAGGAACCAATTTTAAAGTAAAATTCTTAGGAGAAAAATAACCCTCCTTAATTTTCAGGTTTTTAAAATAATCACTAGATAAACTACCACCTTTTAAAATCAAAAACTCATCTCTGTAATTACCATGTAAATCAATCAATTCAATTGTATTATTTTTATAATAAATTAGTGATTTTGATGAAATAAAACTAAAGTTTTTCATATCTTCTGACTTTACATAAACAAAAGAACTAATTTTAGTATCTTTTTCTAATTTATAATTATTTATGGCAATTATACCTTTAAGAATCTTTAAATTTGTTATATCAAAATCAGCTCTTATTTTTTTATCGAAAAGTTTAACCTTCATACTTCTAAAATTTCCAGACACTTTCATTTTAAGATTACCCAATTTTGGGTGTATAATATTACCGCTTGCCATCACAAATGGGTTCAAAAGATTTCCTTCAACCCTTACACGCAACCCTTCAATTTCAAATAATTTATATGTATATTTAAATTTTCTGTCGTTTATATTAAAATTTATTTTTCTTTGATAAAAATCAATATAGCCTGGATTTTTATATTCCTTATTTTTAAAAGCTAAACTATCAATGTTTAACCTTTTATTCTCGTAACTAAAATCAATCTTCAGTGATTTAAAGCCATTCACTTTATTTAATCCACCTCTAACAAAAACTTTAGAATCAGCTATTTGAATACCAACTTCACCACTAACAGGTAAATTTATATTGCTTTTAACACCAAAATAACCAAGCACTTTATTAAAAGGCAAATTATAAATTGTTACTTTATATTTATTAAACTTCTTCTTGAGCTGACCAATTACAGAAATCTTTCCTTCTTCAGCATCCCCTAAAATTTTAAAGTCAAAAAAACCTTTATCTAGCTTGAAATCTCCATAATAATTGCTAATATTCAAATTATGATACTTCAATGGTGCCAATCCTTTAAAAGTACCTTTTGCAAAAAAACCCTCATTATTTAGTTCTATCTCTAAAGAAATGTTAATATTATGAGATAAATTAAGTAACTTTATTAATTCCTTGTTATCTTTTACCACTCCATTAAGAATCAGCTTTAAAGATTTATTCTCATAACTCCCAACCCCTTTTAATTTTGTACTATTACTTTGTATTTGTATTTTTTTTATAAAAATATCCGAGCTAGCTACTTGAATCTCAATATGTACTTGATAGTTTTCAGCACCTATTATTTCAAACTTGATAGAACCTTTCTTTTTCGACAAATTATAATTATAGCTTGCATCTTTTATAATAAATTTTCTCTGTTTATCTTTATAGATAACTAGTGGGCTATTAAATCTCCAATTCCCCTTTAAACTCTTCAAATCAGTTTTACCAAAAGCTGTTATGTCAAAATTTTTATAGTGGAATTTTTCTATTTCATATTTTAGGTTATCCAAAGTACCCTTAAAAACCCCTTTTATTTGAACTGGTTCACTCGAATAGTAAAGCCTATCTGTAACTACTTCAGCTCTAATTGAACCACTTCTTATATTTCCAGTTATTTTTGCGTCACCTTTTAAATTTATATTAACAAGTTTCAAGAAATTTGTACCGAGCTTTAATTGAAACTTAGCTTCATACCCTTTTTGTCCAAAATATCCATTAAATTTTCCATCTATATCAATACCTTGAACTGTAGCACTATGAATCACTAATTTATGCTTAAATAATTTTCCTATTAGTTTTAAATTTAAATTATTTACTTTTAACTTCCTATCAAAAACAGAAAAGTTCTTTACAACTATTTGAAAACTTTTATTATTTTGAACATTAATATTCTCAACAACAACACTATCTTCCAGCCTCTTAATAATAAAATTTTCAATAGTTAAATCTTTTATGATATAAAAAGGTAATGAATCATCAAATAAAAATTTAACATTAGATTCTCGATTCTTATTACCTTTGTTTTCATATATAAAATCTTTGAAAAAAAGACTAATAAAAGGCTTTCTCGAAAAAAAAGATCTTAAGTTTATCTCACAACGACCTTCTTTGAAAAGTATCAAGCCATCAGCATTTTTTATAGAAACATTATCAACCTCAAAGTATATAGGCAAAAATACTCTCTTAACTTTTCCAATATGAATTGATATTTTATTTTCAAACGATTTTAGTATATAAAAGTTTAAAAGTTGAGCAGAAAATATATTCAAAAGCATCAAAATAATAAAAAAAAACAAAGTTATTACAAGAAAAAAGTGTACAAATTTAAGAAAAAATTTTTTTAACATCTATCTGCCATTATATTTTTTAATATATTTCATTAGTCCATTAAATATACCTTCAGCAATCTCCTCTCTATACCTTTTTGTGGCAAATTTTCTTGCTTCTTTTTTATTACTTAAGAACCCAGTTTCTATAAGAATTGATGGCATTTTAGCGCCAACAAGAACATAAAAAGGTGCTTGCTTTACACCTAAACTGTTCTCTTTGAGATGAAGAACTAAACTATTTTGAACACTTTTTGCAAGTATCAATGATTCTTCAAGTTTTGAGTTTAAAATAATATCTTTTAAAATTCCTTGAAGATCGGATAGGGATTTCTCTGTAGCCTGATTTTCAAAAGCTGCTACCTCTAACGCCGACTTATCTTTTGTTACATTTAAGACATATGTTTCCACACCTTTTGCTCTTCGGTTTCTACTGGCATTGACATGTATTGATACAAAAATATCAGCTCTTTTCTTGTTTGCATAGGCGGTTCTTTCTTCAAGAGGAATAAAAACATCTCGATCTCTTGTCATTAGTACTTTTAGTTTTGTATTTTTCTTTAACAACTTTCTCAAATGAAGCCCAACATCCAAAACAATATCTTTCTCCTTTAATCCATAATAGTTACACCCAGGATCCTTGCCACCATGTCCAGGATCAATAACAATAGTTTTTATCTTTAAGCCAAAAACTGATGCTAACGTATCAGAATAATTAGCTCTATTATTGGAATTTTTTTTCTTACTAAATTGAGTAGATTTTTTTACTTCACCTGTAATATCTATTACAATTCTCGCTGGATTTACTAATTGAAATACTGAAAACTCTTTAACTGAAATAGTATCAAGAACTACTCTTGTAACGCCATCTTTAAATTTTCCCCATCTAATCCTACTAATCAATCCATTTTTAACATTAATAACCTCAGGTATATTTCCCTCAACATTAGAATTATAAATATCTACAAATAGTCTTGGAGGCAAGTTAAGCTTTTCGTTTTTCTTTAACCAGTGTTTTTCAAATTTTGCAGGGCTACTCAAATCTACAACAATTCTTGTGTAATCTTTATTACTCCAATATCTTATCCCCTTAATCACAATACTCTTAGAATTCTTTTTAATATAACCTGTTTTTCTAACACTGCTTTTTATTTTCTTAGGTTTTGTTGCACTCTTAATCTTTGCCAATAATCTTTTCGCATCTTTTATCTTAGAACTTCCTGGATATTTAGCCTTTAACTTCTTAATCATATACTTTGCACTAACATAATCCTTTTTTAAATAGTAAATATAAGCTGCTTTGTAGTATGCATCTGCAGCCCATCTTGATTTATAGTTTGCTGCTAAAAGTCGGAAATATTTAAGAGCATTACTCAGGTCATTTTTATTTCTAAACCTAGAATAACTTTTCATATATGTTTTTGCACATAAATAAAGAGCATCATCAGCCAAGGAAGAGCGCGGTGCCTTTGCATAAATTTTATAAAATTTTTCAGCCGTTAAAATATATGACTGTCTAGAAACTTTTCTTGATTTTTCTATATACAATAAATCTTTTTTTGCAGAGTTATACTCATCTATCAAACTTGCAAATATATTAATACTAAAAAACAGAATTATTACTACTATAAAAAAGTTACACCTATACATGTAATTTTTCACTTAAATACTTCCCCGTATAAGATTCTTTACATAAACAGCACTCCTCAGGTGTCCCTTGAAACACAATCCTACCACCTCTTTCTCCTCCTTCAGGTCCCAAATCAATTATGTAATCAGCACATTTAATAACATCTAAGTTATGCTCAATTATTATAACGCTATTTCCATTGTCTACAAGCCTATAAAATATATTTATCAATTTCTTTATATCATCCATATGAAGTCCAGTGGTTGGCTCATCGAATAAATATAGTGTTTTACCTGTCATTCGCTTCATAAGCTCTTTTGCAAGCTTAATCCTTTGAGCTTCACCTCCAGATAATGTAGTAGCTGGTTGCCCTAGTTTAATGTATCCAAGTCCTACATCTTTCAAAATTTCAAGTTTATTTTTAAGTTTCGGTATATTTTCAAAAAACTCATATGCTTGGTTAACTGTCATATCAAGAACTTCTGCAATATTTTTACCTTTATATCTAATATCAAGAGTATCTCTGTTGTATCTCAAACCATGACAAACATCACACTTTACATACATATCTGGCAGAAAGTGCATTTCTATTTTTATATACCCTTCTCCCTGACAATTTTCACATCTACCACCTTTTACATTAAAGCTGAATCTTCCCATTTTATATCCCCGTTTCTTAGCATCAACAGTCAAAGCAAAAATTTCTCTGATATCTGTAAACACCCCAGTATAGGTAGCTGGATTTGATCTTGGAGTTTTACCAATGGGACTCTGATCAATATCTATTACTTTGTCAATGTGTTCTATACCTATAAGTTCTTCACAATTATCTTTTCTTACACTCTGTCCTCTTAGTTTTCTTAAGACAGAGTCATACAAAACATCAATCACCAATGAAGATTTACCTGAGCCACTAACACCAGTTACACAAACAATTTTACCAAGAGGTATTTCTATATCTATATTCTTTAGATTATGCCTTTTAGCACCAATAATTTTAAGTTTCTTGCCATTTCCTTTTCTCCTACTATCAGGAACTTCAATCTTTAATCTTCCTGATAAATAGTTACCAGTCAAAGAATGTTTATCTTTAACTAAATCTTTCGGTGTTCCACAAAAAACAACTTCACCACCCTTTCTGCCAGCATACGGTCCCATATCTATTACCCAGTCAGCTTCTTTTATAGTATCTTCATCATGTTCAACAACTAATACAGTATTACCTATATCTCTTAACCCTTTTAGAGTATTTATCAATCTATCATTATCCCTTTGATGCAAACCTATACTTGGTTCATCAAGAACATATAAAACTCCCGTTAATCCTGCTCCAATTTGAGTAGCTAGCCTTATTCGTTGAGATTCACCACCACTCAAAGTTCCTGCTTTTCTATTCAGAGTTATATAATCAAGTCCTACATCCAGTAAAAACTTAAGCCTTCTTTTAATTTCTCTTAAAATCTTATCAGCAACAGAGGCTTTAAACCCTTCAAATTTTAATTTATTTACAAAATCAAATAATTCTTCAATAGTCATAGATGAAATCTCAGCAATATTCCTATTTCCCACTTTTATAGATAAAGACTCTTTTTTTAATCTAGTCCCACTACATGCTTCACAAGGCATCTCTGACATGAACTGTTTTACAAAATCTACATCACTTTTTATTCCAGAATAAAGTTTTTCTTTTAAATATCCAATTACACCACCAAACCTTTTTTTATAAAAAACCTTCTTTTCACCTTTAAAAGTAAATAATTCTAAAGGCTCAATTACTCCATGAAAAATAATTTTTTTCTCTTCATCTGTTAACATTTTAAAAGGTTTATTCAAATCTATGTCATATTTTTTACTTAGTGCAATCAATGTATTATAAAAATAAAAATCATCCAGCTTTTCCCAAGGCTTGATTGCCCCTTCTCTTATAGATTTATCTTTATCAGGAACAATCAAATCTAAGTCAAAAACCATTTTTTCTCCAATTCCATCACAAACCTGGCATGCCCCATAAGGATTATTAAAAGAAAAAATTCTAGGCTCAATTTCAGCAAAACTCACATTGCAGTCTGGACAAGAAAAATGCTCACTATAAAGTGTTTCAATCTCTTCATTTCTTACTTTTACAAGCCCTTCAGAAAGTCTTAAAGCTACTTCAACAGAATCCGTAATTCTCCGTTTAATATCTTCCTTAATTTTAATCCTATCTACTACTACAGATATTTCATGTTTAACATTTTTATTTAACTCAATATCATCCTCAAATCTTACTAATACACCATCCACATAACCTCTTATAAATCCATCTTTCAAAAGTTTTTTAAAAAGTTGTTTATATTCTCCTTTTTTACCCCTAATTATAGGTGCAAGAATTTCAATCTTACTTCCCATCGGAGATTTCAAAATATTATCCACAATTTGTTGAACAGAATATTTTTGTATAAGTTTTCCACAGGAAGGACAAAAAACATCCCCAACTCTTGCATAAAGTAATCTGAAATAATCATAAATCTCAGTTACAGTTCCTACTGTAGACCTTGGATTACTACTTATTGTTTTTTGTTCAATACATATTGATGGAGATAAAAACTCTATAGAGTCCACATCCGGTTTTTCCATCAACTCCAAAAACTGTCTTGCATAAGCTGACAAAGACTCTACATAACGTCTTTGCCCCTCAGCATAAAGAGTATCAATGGCTAGGGAAGACTTACCCGAACCACTCACACCTGTAATCACAACAAGTTTGTTTTTTGGTATATCTACATCAATATTTTTTAGATTGTGTTGCCTAGCTCCTCTTACTAAGATATGATCAATCATCAGTTTCATTAAGCCCTTCTAAACTCACCCATCCTACTTGATTGTAATTTGGTTCTAAAAAAAATAAACCATTTTTGATCTCTTCAATAACTTTTGTTGATGCATTGTAAATTTGTATGTTAATACCAGAGTGTATAATACCTTTCACCCTTACTTTAGCTTTTTCGTTATATATATTGTTTTTCAACATTTGTATATTTTTTTTAATTCCTTCAATTTTGATTATAATATTTTTTCTAAGTTCCAGCATCTGTTTTACTTTTTTATTTTTATATACATTTTCATCTTTTAAGTTCAGTTGTTTTATAGTTTCATCGATTTTCTCTAAATTCTGAACATATTTTTCAAGCTCTTTTTCAAGCTTTCTCAACCTTTTTAAAGAAAATGGATTCACACCCACAACAATATTAAATTTTTCACTCCCTTTAGCTCCTAACTCATTACATTCTATCCCCCCATATGACTCCACCTCACCACCAGCTATCTGTCCTTTCCCATTTACAGCAGTAATTTTTCCACCAGCTCTCGCAATACAATTAAGCATATAGTTATTAATTATGATATCGCCTTCAGCATAAAGTTTTGTATTTTCTGCAAAATTGACAATAATATTTTTTTTAGCATAAATTATATTTCTTAATTTACCTTTAATTCCTGTTTTCACATAAATATCTTCATCAGCAATGAGTTCTGCATCTTCACAGACACCATCTATTAAAATGCTTTTAGATGCTCTAATTTTAAAATCACCTAAAACATCTCCTAATACATGTACAATTCCAATAAAATCTATATTTCCTGTTTCATAATTTACTTCTTTTACAGTATAAACTGGATACACTGCTATTTTATTGTTTTCAAAAACTACATAACCATCAACGTTAGCTACATATTTCCGTCCATTGTCTATAACATCTACTCCTTCAATTATTGTAATCTCAAAATCCTTCCCCTCTTTGGCAGGAATCACAGCCCCTTTAACTGTCATTCCGGGAACACCCTTTGTAGGTAATGTTTTTGTCAGTAATAATTCCCCTTTTTTGACATTAACAATATTACTAGTTTCTTTAAAATTTACATTTCCATCAAAATCGTTATTTTTAGTATCTAACTTTTCTTTAAATTTCACAATAATTCGTGCATCCTTCCCATGAATTGGTTTTATTCCTTTTGAAACTATTACATTTTTCATTATGTAATTCATCTGGAAAAGATCATAGGCTTCTCTTAATCTATCCATATTAATTTCTTTAACACCCTCTGCCGTAATAGCATTTATTATACTATCAATGTCCAAACTTTTTCCATTTACTGCTGGATACAACGAAATTTTAAGAATTAAATCATTTTCTAAAAACTTTAACTCTAACTTCGCATCGATTGTTTTTTCCGTGGAAATTTCAGCTTCTAGAAAATCTCCACTCTCATAAATAATAAATTCACTTGCATCAAGTTGATACTTATTCTTCAATATTTCAATAAATACATTTTTTTCATCTTTTTTAAGAAAGTAGAGCTTCATCAAATAACCGGAATTTTAATAATAAACTTTGTATATTCACCTTCCCTTGAATCAACCAGAATTTCACCATTATGTGCTTTAACAATCTCTTTTGCTACTGCTAATCCTAATCCTGTCCCTTTAAGTTTACCTGAAGTAAAAAAAGGATCAAATATCTTTTCTATGTTATCTTCTTTAATACCTACTCCGTTATCATATACCTCAAAGGTTATAAACTTATTACTCTTTTTTACATTAATCCTTATAATCCCCTCTCCATATAATGCTTCCACAGAATTATTAATCAGATTCATAAAAACTCTAAACAATTTTTCTTTATCAATCATAATTTCTTCATCAAAATCACAATTAATTTCAAATTTTATATTCAGAAACTTAATCATAATCTTTGTATGTTTTTCAATTAAATCAAGGAAATCAGATAGCTTTACACGTTCTTTATTAAGTAAAATGCTGTTTCTTGAAAAGTCTAATATATCCAGTGTTAGTCCATATATAATTTTTAACTCAGTTATTACTGAATCAACATATTCCCTGATTGCCTTATTATTAGATATCTCAATTTCTAATAATTCTATATAACCTTGAACTATATTTAAAAGATTTTTTATGTCATGTGCAATTGAGGCTGTAAACTTACCTATCAGCTTTAATTTTTCACTCCTTTTTTCTTCTTCATATAACCTAAATCTTTCTACTGCCAATGCACATTGGGATGCAATATATTTACCAATTTTGACATCATCCTCTGTGAAAAAATCATTTTCTTTATCTGTAACATTTAATACACCAATGACTTTTTCACTAGTTTTAAGCGGAATACACATATATGATTTTGCAGAGTATCCTAACTCTTTTTTGATATCTTTAGCAAAATTAACTACTATTTCTTTACCAGTTGCTACTACCTTACCACTAAGCCCTTCCCCTATTTTAATGTAAATATTGCTAAAGTCAAAATTTAACCCTACAGCTGCAACAATTTTCAATTTATCTTTTTCAATAAGCATAACTGAAACTCTTTTAGCTTTCAAATAGGTTTTCGCTAAATCAATAATATTTTGCAGCAAATTATCAATATTTTTGGTTTTATTCATAAATTCTGCTATTTCAACTAAAATATCCAACAAATCTTTTTTAACCATTATTCAAATACCTTTAAAATATCATATTGCATATTTCTTTGGGCAGGTATAAATCCAGCCCTTTTGATATTATATACCATATCCTCTAAACTTATCCTATAGGAGGCACCACAGGCAGCCACAACATTTTCTTCAATCATTAAACTACCAAAGTCATTCCCTCCAAAATAAAGCCCTATCTGACCAATTTTAGGTCCCTGAGTTACCCAGGATACTTGAATGTTTTTTATATTATCAAGGTATATTCTTGAAAGTGCTAGCACTTTTAAATATTCATAAGCTGTAACATGTTCACCACCCAACTCCGTGTTATCAGGCTGAAAAGGCCAAGGAATAAATGCTGTAAATCCACCAGTTTTATCTTGTAATTCTCTTATTTTATCTAAATGTTCCAAAATATAATCTATATTATCACCTTTTTTAAACATCATAGTTGCAGTAGTTTTCAATCCTAATTTATGAGCAATTTCCATAACTTTTAACCACAGCTCAGAGTTAATTTTATTCGGACTAATCCTTAGTCTCTCTCTATCCACCAAAAGCTCAGCTCCACCACCTGGAATTGAGTCAAGACCTGCTTTAATAAGCCTCTCAAGAGTTTTTTCTATAGTTAAGCCAGACATTTTAGATATATGAATAATTTCTGGTGGTGAAAAACCATGAATCCATATATTTTGGTCTTTTATAAACATCAACATATCTTCATAAAACTCTATACCAAGATCTGGGTGTAATCCACCCTGTAATAAAATTTGTGTACCACCAAGTTGCTTTGTTTCTTCTATTTTTCTTTTTAATGTTTCTTTATCTAACACATAAGCATCTTTATCATCTTTATTTCGGTAAAATGCACAAAATTTACATTTACATACACAAATATTTGTGTAATTTATGTTTCTATCAATAACAAATGTTACAATCCCTTCTGGATGTATTTCTTTTCTAATATCATTAGCAATATTACCAATTTCTAATAAATCAGAATTCATAAACAGTTTTATCGCTTCAGTTTTTGATATCCTAGTAACTGTTTTATAGCTCATACTCTTCATTTACCTCCAGAATAATAGGCTCTACATCACACCCTTTGCATTTATCCTTAAACTCTTCAATATCAGTAGAAATTGTATCCCAAGTATCATAATGTACTGGTATTACTTTCTTAACATTTAAAATTTTAGTAGCATGTATCGCTTCTTCTATATCCATTGTAAAATTACCCCCTACAGGAAGTACTGCAATTTCTGGCTTTAATATTTCACCAATCAGTTCCATATCTTTAAATAGTGCTGTATCTCCAGCAACATATATGATCTTACTATCTATGTTTATTACAAATCCAGCAGAATTACCTGCATAAATAATTCTTTCATTCTCTATGATTGACGAAGAATGAACAGCAGGCACCATCTTAACCCAACCAAACTCAAAGTATTTTTTCCCTCCAATATTCATTGGGATTATTTCACTGATTCCTTTACTTTGTAAATATGCTGTAATCTCAAAAATTGCTAATACTGGAACTTTTTTCTCTTTTGCCAAAAGAATAGCATCTCCAAGATGATCAGGATGACCATGTGTTATCAGAATGTAATTAATAGCAAGTTCATTTATATCAATTTTTGCTTTTGGATTTTCTTTTAAATATGGATCTATGAGTAACCGTTTTGACCCTTGAATTAAGACTGCAGCATGCCCCAGCCATTTTATCTTTACCACATCTACCTCCTTTTATTAACAATTATATCTAAATATATAATCTACATCAAGGAATAATGTATTCTAACAATTTCGTTCTTCACAAAAAATATCTTGCAGCTCTTTTTTTATGAATAACATTAGATGATAAGTAACTTTATTTCAATTAAACTTATGAATAATAAAAGGATAGTACTGACTATTTTTTTTCAATAATATAAAAATATAATATTTATTATTAACTTGTTAAAAAATTTGATACCTATTTTGCTCTGCTCTCTTAAATCATATCTCAATATTATAATATAGTTATAATTATATCATTTAATATTCTATGAACACTATACTATTATCCTACTATCAATTAAGTAGTAGTTTAATTCTTCTTTTGCTTAATATTTTATAGAATTCAAAATTTCGATACACTTTATTATCTTTAATACCTATTATCCCACTTAAATACTTTTTCTTGCCATAGATATTATTTAGCTCACTATCAATAAAGGTAACAATATCGTATCCTAAAACAGAATAAAAATCTCCTTTACTATTGTAAAAGTTTTCAAAACCTTTAAAAAAATCTTTACGTAGCTTATCACATATTTCACAAATTGGTGCCACAATTACTGAACCTTTAAAATATTCGTAAAAATTTTCATCTAAATATTCTTTTTTAAAGATATCTGTTCCCACAATCACTTTAATTAATCGTGGATCTTTTGCATAATATTTCAACAATGGTACAAACTTTATACTCTCATCAGAGTCACCTAAAAAAACAAAATAATAATCTGTTGCATTGTCATATTCATCATTAAATGTAACAAAAAAATTTTTCAGAGCATCTATAGTTGCATCAATAACTGTAATATTATCGTTAGTTATATTTAAATCGTTATTAGTTATCACATAGAATCTTTTTATATTGTTTAATTCAAGATAATTTTTTATCTCTTCAAAAATTTCATTATAATCAATGCCAAAATAAATTTTATCTAATCCTTTTTTATCAAGTAACTCTTCAGTTTTTTCACTAAAGTACCACCTACCATCACAATTATCCCCTATTTCCGTTAAATAATCTAACTTATTTTTCTTGATATTATATAATATACCCTTAACTTCATTTTTATCAAAACTTTCACTATTTAAGCAAATCTTTTTATCATTAAAAATGGTACTATCTTCTTCTACCTTTTTTTTATTTTCATCACTTCTCATAAACAATTTTAATATATTTGTAATTTTTTCTTCATTTTTCTTCTTTTTTATTTTTTTATTTTTATAAACATTAATTTTCCTATTTTTATCTTTTTTACTACTGAACTTTTGATTATAAATTGCAATAAGGCAAGCGTTACCAGTAAGATTAAGAGGATATCTTGAACAAATCAAGTTAGATAATCTATTTCTATCGTTTAGTTTCAAAGCTTCTTTCAATACCTTATGAATTTTATCTTTATTATTTTCTTTCAAATATATGTCAAATAACCATAATAATCTTGCATACCTGACGTCTTTATCTTTAATATCTCGTGTCTTTTCTAAGATTTCTTTTGCTCTCTTAAATTCACCAGTTTTATAAAAATAACCACCTAATAATACCTTTCCATTTATTTGGTCCTGTTTAATTCCACTCGAAATCAAAGCTTTATAAAACAAAACATCTTCTTTTGTTGGTTTTTTTGTTATATAAAAAAGGGGTGAGTAGTCTTTATTAATTTTAACAATTTCAACGCGGTTCTGTGGAACACAAGCTGTAGTTGTTACGATAAATAAAAGTATAAGTCCTTTTAAAAGGCTCTTCAACTCTAACATTTTTATACCTCAGATTATTTTTTTTTAACATCTTCTGAACACTTCTTATTTCCTCATCTATTTTTTCACCTTTATAAAAAAGAAAGCATTTTGTTTCACGTGAAACATTTTTTGTCCATTTTAAAATTTTATCTATTGTCGCAACCCCTCTTGCTGTAATAAAGTCTGGAAAAATATTTTTAATATTTTCACATCTTTCATTAACAACCTCTACATTCTTTAATTGCAACTCTTGTACTGCCTTATTTAAAAAAACGGCTTTCTTTTTTATACTTTCAACAAGAACAACTCTTCTTTCAGGAAATAAAAGCGCCAAAGGAATACCAGGAAAACCACCACCAGAACCAATATCCATAAGCAGATTATATTTAATTGTAAATATTTTAAATATATAAAGACTATCAAGGTAATGTTTTATATAAAAATTGTCATAATCTTTAATTGCTGTTAAATTTATTTGCGCATTTTTATGGATTTCAAAAAAATAATCTAAGCTTTCAATCAATTTATCATTATTAAAATAATTACTAAATATTTCTTTTCCGTTTTTCATCTTCTATATAAACATGTAAAAGAGATATAGCGGCTGGAGTTACCCCAGGAATTCTAGATGCTTGTCCTAATGTTTTAGGTCTAATCTTTGTAAATTTTTCAACAAATTCTTTTCTAAGCCCTTTAATTTTTGAATAATCAATATTATCAGGAATTCTAACATTCTCTATTTTATTAATTCGCTCTACCTCTAAAATCTGCTTTTTTATATATCCTTCATATTTAACAACAACCTCAACCTGTTCAGCAACTCTTTTATTATCAACACCACCCCAACATTTTTTAATTATTTCATAATTGATTTCAGGTCTTTTTAATAAATCATATAATGTAGTAGGAGCTGTTAGTTTTAGATCAAACTCTTTGATCATAGATAAAGTATCTTTATTAGGCCTTATTTTTATTCCCTTCAGTCTATTTATTTCATTATATAACATACTCTTTTCATTTAAAAATCTATCATATCTTGTTTTTTTTATTAACCCTAGTTTATAACCATATTCAAGCAACCTATATTCAGCGTTATCTTCTCTTAATAATAATCTATACTCACTTCTTGAGTGAAAAACTCTATAGGGTTCATCAACCCCCTTTGTTACAAGATCATCTATCATCACACCAATATAACTCTCATTTCTACGCAAAATAAAATCCTTATTATCATAAGATAATACTGCATTTACTGCAGCAACAAATCCTTGCCCAGCCGCTTCCTCATAACCAGTGGTACCATTGATTTGACCAGCAAAATACAACCCTTTAACTTTCTTAGTTTCTAGAGTCGGGTAAAGTTCTGTAGGCTGCACAAAATCATACTCTATAGCATACGCAGGTCTAACTAACTCAACCTTTTCTAGCCCTTTTACAGTTCTATACATATTTATCTGTACATCTATAGGTAACGAGGATGAAAACCCATTCGCATAAATTTCTCTACTATCAAGACCTTCTGGTTCTAAAAAAATTTGATGTCTTGTTTTATCAGGAAATTTTTTCACTTTATCTTCAATAGACGGACAATATCTTGGACCAATACCCTTTATTACACCAGCATAAAGAGGTGATCTATGTAAATTTTCATTAATTATTTGATGAGTTTTTTCATTTGTATATGTTATATAACAAGAAATTTGAGGCAGCTTTGGTCTATCACTTTCAAAAGAAAACATTTTTGGTTCTTTATCCCCTGGTTGCTCTTCAAGCTCGGAAAAATTGATAGTTGCAGCATCAAGTCTTGCTGGAGTCCCGGTTTTCAATCTTTCTAACTTAAATCCTAACCGTTTTAGAGCATTGGGCAAATCTAAAGACGGGAACTCATTCGCTCTTCCAGCAGGGTATCTTTTATCTCCAATATGTATAAGACCGTTCAAAAAAGTACCTGTAGTTAATATCACTTTTTTTGTAGTAAAAATCAAACCGTAATCTACAACCACTCCTTTTACTTGCCCCTTCTCCACCAATATATCGGTTACAACCCCCTGCTTAACATCAAGATTTTCTTCATCCATTAATACGGAAATCATTCTTTCTCTATAAAGTTTTTTATCAGCCTGGGCTCTAGAACTTCTAACAGCAGGTCCTTTCTTTTTATTTAAAATTTTAAACTGTATTCCTGTTTCATCAATATTTTTAGCCATTTCACCACCAAGAGCATCAAGCTCCTTAACTATATTCCCTTTAGCAAGTCCACCAATAGCAGGATTGCAGCTCATCTGAGCAATGGTTTCAACATAAATTGTAATCAACAATGTTTTAGCTCCCATTCTAGCAGAAGCTAAAGCAGCTTCACAACCAGCATGACCTGCACCAACCACTATAACATCATAACTTTTATCATATAATAGATTCATTATACACCTTCCATTGTTTCACGTGAAACATCAGCAAATCATATTTTACTATATTTGTTACTAAAAAATCTTTTTTTTATCTTATAAAGATCTATTTACCAATACAAAATTTCGTAAATATATTTTTTAAAATATCTTCAGTATAAATTTCTCCTGTAATTTCTGAGATTTTACTTAAACAATAATGTAAATCCACTGCCAAAATATCAAGCGTTCTATTTTCAAAATTACTTTTTACTTCAATAACAGTATCAAGAATTTCTTCAAACATAAATTTTTGTCGCTCATTTATTATTATAACACCTTCATCTTCCAATGAAACAATACTTTTTATTCTATCTTCAATTAACTCAAACAAATACTCTATACCTTCACCTGTTTTTACAGAAATTTCCACATCACAGTCAAAGTCAATCTTTTTCATATCTACTTTATTGCCTACTAAAATTACTTTTTTATCTTTTACTAGCTTTAAAATTTTTTCATCCATTTCGTCTATCTCGTCACTTAAATCAAAAATAGCCAAAATTATATCAGCTTCATCAAGCTTTTTTTTAGAATATTCAATTCCGATCCTTTCCAACTTATCAGCAGACTCCCTAATACCAGCTGTATCAATTAATTTTATAGGATATCCATTTATAACTATTTCTTCTTCTATTATATCTCTAGTTGTTCCAGGTATTTCAGAAACAATCACTCTATTCTCTCGAAGCAAATAATTCATTAAAGAAGACTTACCAACATTAGGCTTCCCAACTATGGCAATTTTTACACCTTCAGTATTATACCTATTCATATCAAATGATTTAATCATAAATTGTAGATTTGTTATAACATCATCCAATTTCTCATAAACATATTGCAACTCATAATCACTTAAATCTTCATCAGGAAAGTCCACATATGCTTCTACCACACTCAATAAATCGATCAAATTATCCTTGATTTTATTTAATTGTGACTGCAAACCTTTTTTTAACTTTATAAAAGAAGCATGTATGCCTGTAATAGATTTGGATTCTATTAATTCATAAACAGCTTCAGCCTGTACTAAATCAATCTTCCCATTCAAAAAAGCTCTCTTTGTAAATTCACCAGGTTCTGCCAAACGTATATTCAACTTAAAAATATCTTGTAATGCATTTTGAACAATCAATGGATTTCCGTGAAAAGAAATTTCAACAACATCTTCACCAGTGTAAGAATTAGGGCCTTTAAAAAAATAAAAAAGACAGTCATCATTTACATTTTTTGAAACAAATTCACCATAATACACATATCTATATTTTATATCTTGAATAGGTTTGCCTTTTACAAAAAGATATTCCTTTATTTTAAAAGCTCTGTTTCCCGAGATCCTAATAGTTATTACCGAACTTCTAAATAAAGGAGTAATTGGAGCAACTATTGTATCCATTTAACCCTTAATGCCAATTTTACGTTCAAAAGAAAGTAAAGTATTATATAAAAGCATGGCAATTGTCATTGGACCTACACCACCAGGCACTGGTGTTATATATGAGCACCTATCTTTTACATTTTCAAAGTCAACATCTCCACACACTTTATCACCTACCTTACAAATACCTACATCGATTAAAACAGCACCTTCTTTTACCATATCTTTTGTTATAAGCTTATGTTTACCAACAGCTGTTATAAGGATATCAGCTTGTCTTGTTTTATCTTTTAAATTTTTAGTATAAATATGACAAACCTGAACAGTAGCATTCATATTTAATAACATTGAAGCAAGGGGTTTCCCTGTAATATTGCCAGCCCCTACAATTACAACATCTTTACCACAAACATCAATTTTATATTCTTCAAAAAGTTCTATGATACCAAAAGGTGTACATGGAGAAAAAAGAGGATTCCCTCTTACTAATCTTCCAATATTATATGGATGAAAACCATCCACATCTTTATTGTAATCTATTGCCTCAATTATTTTAAATTCATTAATATGTTTTGGTAAAGGTAGCTGTACAAGAATACCATCCACCATAGGATTTTCATTCAACATCTGAATCACATAAATTAATTCTTCTTCTGAGACGGATTCACTCATTCTATGATTAATAGAATATATACCTGCTTGCTCACAAGCTTTCGTCTTCATTTCTACATAAAGTTTACTAGCAGGATTATTTCCCACAAGTATGACAGCAAGTCCTGGAACTTTTTTGTATTCATGCTTATATTTCAATACTTTATTCTTAATCTCATCTCTAATTTTAGATGCAACCAACTTACCATCTATTAATTGAGCCATATTTACCCCTCTTTAATGACATCAAAAGAAATTATCTCATCATCTAAACCCATAAGTTTTACACCTTGCGTGGTACGACCTAATATAGGAATATCAGAAACAGATAATCTTATAATTTTAGATGATTTTGATATAAGCATCACATCATCTTCTATTTTAACCTGTTTTGCACCTACTATTAGACCTGTCTTCTCAGTCACATTAGACAGTTTTATTCCTTTACCACCTCTTGACTGAACTCTATAATCAGTAACAAGAGAACACTTTCCATAACCTTTTGAAGTAACTGTAAGAATAAGTGGATCTCCTTTAATTACTTCCATGGAAACCACTGTATCATCTCCAATAAGTTCTATACCTCTAACACCAGTGGCAATTCTACCCATATTACGTACATCATTACTGTTAAACTGAATACATTTACCTCTCCTCGTTGAAATAAATATATAATCATCTTTAGATGTCAAAGCTGCTGCAACAATTTCATCGTTTTCTCTTAACTTTAATGCTATAATACCACTTCTTCCACTACTGAAAGCATCCAGCGAAGTTTTTTTCACAATTCCTCTTTTAGTACACATAAAAATATAACTTTCTTTATCAAAATTTTTTGTAGAAATTATTGCAGCCACATTTTCATCTTTATCAAGATTTATTAGATTTGCTATATACTTTCCTTTAGCATCTCTTGCTAACTCAGGTAAATTGTAAACCTTCAAATAATGAATCCTTCCTTTATTAGTAAAAAACATTAAGGTAGAATGATTTGTAGTCACTAAAATATCTTTGATAAAATCCTCTTTTACCCTACCAGCACCTGCTTTACCCTTACCTCCTCTCTTTTGTAACCTGTAATTTGTTAGAGGTGTTCTTTTTATAAAACCTTGAAAAGAAAGTGTTACCACCACTTCATCGTCAGGAATAAGATCTTCAATGTTTATTTCTTCTGTACTGCTTACAATATCGGTTCTACGTTGATCACCATATTTCTTCTTAATTTCTAAAAGTTCTTCTTTTATTATACCCATTAAAACCTTATTGCTTTCCAAAATTGATTTGTAAAATTCAATATTCTTCAAAGTTTCTTTATATTCATTGTTCAGCTTTTCTATCTCAAGTCCTGTTAGTCTTTGTAGTTTCATATCTAGAATAGCCTGTGCTTGTTTATCAGAAAGGTTAAATTTCTCAATAAGCTTTTCTCTTGCTGTAGCAGTATCTTTTGAAGACTTGATTAATGCAACCACTTCATCTATATTTTGAACAGCAATAATCAAACCTTCAAGAATATGTAATCTATCTTCAGCCTTCTTTAAAAGATATTTTGTTCTTCTTATAATAACAACTTTTCTATGATTTAAGAAATGTTCTAATATTTCTCTCAAAGTAAGAGTTTTAGGTCTATTATCGACTATAGCTACCAAATTGATTCCAAAGGCAATTTCCATTTGAGTGTATTTATAAAGATGGTTTATCAAAATATCAGGATTTTCTCCTTTTTTAATTTCTATTACTACCCTAATACCATCCCTATCAGATTCATCCCTTAAATCAGTAATTCCATTTATCTTTTTATCTCTAACTAGTGTAGCAATCTTTTCAATCAAACTTGCTTTATTTACCTGATAAGGAATTTCAGTGATTACTAGATATTCCTTACCTGTAGTGGATATTTCTTTCTTAACTCTTGCTCTAACTTTTATTACCCCTCTACCGGTTTTATAAGCTTTTACAATTTCATCTTTTCCATAAATAATACCAAAAGTCGGAAAATCAGGTCCTTTAATAAAACCTAATAAATCATCATCTTCATAAGCTGGTTCATCTATCATGTAAATTAAAGCATCAATCACTTCTGATAAGTTATGAGGTGGTATATTAGTAGCCATCCCAACTGCAATACCACTTGTACCATTTATTAATAAATTAGGTATTTTCGTTGGCAAAACTATAGGTTCATTTAAAGAGCCATCATAATTAGGAGTAAAATCCACTGTATTTTTATCGATATCAGCAAGCATTTCTTCAGCAATTTTTGTCATTCTTACTTCGGTATATCTCATTGCCGCCGCAGCATCACCATCAACGGAACCAAAGTTACCTTGACCATCTACTAGAGGATATCTTAAAGAAAAATCTTGAGCCATTCTTACAAGAGTATCATAAACTGCAGCATCACCATGAGGATGATATTTACCTATCACATCACCCACAATTCTTGCTGATTTTTTATAGGGCTTGTTGTGTAAAACCCCCATTTCATACATAGCATAAAGAACCCTTCTGTGAACAGGCTTTAAACCATCCCTAACATCAGGTAAAGCTCTACCTACAATAACACTCATTGCATAATCTAAATAACTCTCTTTTAATGAGTCTTCTATATTGATATCTATTACACCTTTATTTTTCATCTACCCCTCTAAATATCAAGATTTTTAACATTTAAAGCATTTTGTTCTATAAATTCTCTTCTTGGTGCAACAACATCACCCATTAACAAAGAAAATAGTTCATCTGCAGCTTCTGCATCTTCAATTCTTACCCTATAAAGAACACGCCTTTCAGGATCAACTGTTGTTTCCCACAATTGTTGAGGATTCATTTCCCCTAGACCTTTATATCTTTGCACATAAACTCCTTTTAAACTTATCATTTCAAAGTATTCCATCATTTCATCATAGTTGTTAAAAGATTTCATCCCATCACCTATTTTTACACTAAATGGTCTGTTACCCAGCGATTTTATCTTTAAAAAATTTCTTTTTAACTCTTTAAACTCAGGGGAATCAACAAACTCACTATTTATTACCACCTTTTCACTACTTTTTTCAATTATTATATTATATTTCTCATACTCTGGATTGTAATCTACATAAGCTCTATCATAATCATTAAACACATTTCTCTCTTTTAAATCATTAAAAAGAGTATCTACGAATTTCTTATCAGATAATTTTTCCTTATTTAAATATTCATAACCAGCAAGGTTGTTTATAAGTTCTCTTGTAAACCCTTTCTTCAAATATTTACTTCTTATATTTATGTATCTTTTTAATCCCCTTAAGATTTCATAATAGCTAGTTTTTGGTATTCCTTCAAATACGATATTATCAACTATATTTTTAATTACAAAATCTTCCATTTCTTTCTCGTCATGAATATATTTTTCTATCTTCCCCTTTTTAATTTTATATAAGGGTGGTCTTGCAATATATAAATAACCCCTATCAATAATTTCTTTCATATACCTATAAAAAAAAGTTAAAAGTAGCGTAGTAATATGAGCTCCATCTACATCTGCATCGGTCATAATAATAATTTTTTTATATCTGATTTTGTTTACATCAAAGCTTTTATTACCTATTCCAGTTCCAAGGGCTGTAATTATTGCTTTTATTTCATCATTTGAAAGTATTTTATCAAATCTTGCCTTTTCAACATTTAATATTTTGCCTTTTAGTGGTAATATAGCTTGGAATCTTCTATCCCTACATTGCTTAGCAGAACCACCTGCAGAATCGCCTTCCACAATAAAAAGTTCTGCCTTGTCAGGATCCCTTTCTTGGCAGTCAGCTAATTTCCCAGGTAGTGTAGATACCTCAAGAGCATTTTTTCTCCTAGTAAGCTCTTTAGCTTTTCTGGCAGCTTCTCTAGCTCTAAATGCTTGTATAGCTTTTTCTAATATTTTTTTTACATAATCTATATGTTTTTCGAAAAAGTCAGGTAAGAAACTGTTCATAACAGATTCTACAGCTGTTTTTGCGATAGTTGAACCTAGCTTACCTTTTGTTTGACCTTCAAATATAGGATCATGCAACCTAACGGATATAATAGCAGAAAGCCCTTCTCTAATATCATCACCAGTTAATGAAATTTTTTGCTTTAAAATGCCACTTTTTACGATAAAGTTATTGAAAATTCTGGTATATGCATTTTTGAAACCTATTTCATGGGTTCCACCTTCTTCAGTATGAATATTATTTACAAAAGAAATAATATGTTCTGTGTATCCATCATTATATGTGAATGCTATTTCAACCATCACATCTTCATATTTTCCGTTAATATAGATAGGTTCTTTTAATAAAGTATTTTTATTTTTATTTAAATATCTTACATAACTTACAATTCCACCTTCAGCATAAAATTCTTGTTTTCTATCATTTCTTTCATCAATAAAAATAATCCTAACACCTGGATTGAGATATGCAAGTTCCCTAAATCTTCTTTGTAAAATTTCGTAAGAAAATTCTATTTCTTCAAATATCTCAGGATCTGGTTTGAATCTTATTTTTGTACCTGTTTTTTCAGATTTACCAATTCGTTCAAATTTTGTAACAGGTTTACCCTTTTCATATTTTTGATAGTATACTCCACCATCTCTCTTTATAGTTACTTCTAAGTATTCGCTTAAAGCGTTAACTACTGATACTCCCACACCATGTAAACCACCTGATGCGTAATAAGCACCCTTTTCAAACTTACCACCAGCATGTAAAGTAGTCATTACTACTTCAACTGTGGGTTTTTTCATAGTGGGATGAATACCTATAGGAATACCCCTACCATCATCTTCAATTGTGACACTGTTGTCTATATGAATAGTTATAGTAATATTATTGCAATAACCTGCTGTGGCTTCGTCAATGGAATTATCTACTACTTCGTATATAAGATGATGCAGACCTCTATGGTCAACAGATCCAATGTACATTCCAGGTCTTTGCCTTACAGCTTCAAGACCCTCTAATACCTTAATACTACTTTCAGTGTAACCTTTTTCTTTCATTATTCACCTTTCACAAATTAATTGTATTTATATTTTTTATATATTTTTTTTCCACGCCAGTTATGATAATCTGGTTTTTAGAAAAAAGCTCATAAAATATTTTTACCCGCTTTTCATCTAAACCTGCTTCGAAGTCATCTAAAAGGATTATTATATCATCTTTTTTGTTTTCTTCAATAATTTTAAGAGTTGAGTATACAGTGAATATGGATAATTCTTTTTTTTGACCAAATGAGAGTAGATTTTCTATATTTATATTGTCTCTGTTTGTTATTTTTATTGTTTGTGAGTTTGAACTTAACAAACTTTTATTTATAGTTTTCTCCTTGTTTATAAGATTACGTATGTTTTCCTGATAAATTTCGAAGTGTATATGTTTTAATGTGCTGTGATTTCTTAATCTTTCATTTATAGAATTGAGAAGTTCTTTTCTATAATTCAATATTTTTTTTAGTAAATCAGTTATCATTTCATTGTATATTTCTATATTTTTGTAGTCTCTGTGTTTTATTAAGAGGTTTTTTTTTTGTTCTATTAATCTGTTGTGCTTTTTCAATAAAATTCTGTATTCTTTGTTTATGAAGAATAAGGTTTTGTCAATGAATGAGAGTTTTTTTCTATTGCTCTTGTCGGTTAATCCTTCATAGTAAGGTGAGTGTATAAATATTGGAAAATTAATAATTATGTCTTGAAGTTTCTCAATCTTTTTTCCGTTTAATAAGTGGTATTTTTTATTTTTTTCGATTTTTAGTAGAAATTTATAATCAAAATTATGTTTTTCGAATAGCGCATTTATTATAGAATGTTCTTTTTTGATGGTTATCATATCAGAAAGTTTGTTAGTTTTAAAGCTTTTTCTGCTTATAGAAACTATAATTGCTTCTAAAATACTAGTTTTTCCTGCTCCGTTAATACCAGTTATATAGTTTTTTTTTTCAAAATTGAATTTTTTTTGTGCGTGATTTCTAACGTTTTCTATACTAAGTTCTTTCAAAATCATTTAGTGTTTACGTTCTATTGATATTGGTGTGAGCAGATATTTATACCAATCATCGTCAGGATAAAAAAGTATTGGATTTTTTCTGCCTACTAATTTCATTATAAAGAATTCCGAATCTATGTGACTTAAAATGTCAATTACGTGTTTTGTGTTTAAGATTATATCCATTGGTTCGTATTCGTATTCTATACCATCAACTGATTCATATCCATGTCCATATTCTGTTTCTAGGCTGTATATGTCTAATTGGTTTTGATTAAAAGAGAAAACAGCAGCATGGGTAATATCACTTGTTAACGTAGAAACTCTTTTTACAGATTCTAATATTTTGCTTTTTGGAAGCTTTACGCTTACTTTGTATTCAATATTGAAAAGCTTATTTAAACTTGAAATATATTTTTCTATTAGCTTTGTGTATATAGTTATATTACCAGTTTTGAATATGGCCTGTTTTCTATCTGTTTCGATTGAAATATATTCATTAATGTCAAGGATTTTGATGAGTTCTGTAATTGTCTTTTTAGGGATGTTTATGGTAAATTCATCGGAAAACTCTTCTTCGAAATTTGACTCGGTTACACCAATCTTTTGAAAGTCAGCCGCTGAGAGTTCTAATTTATTGCCAAATACTTTGAAGTGGCCACCTGTGTATTCAGGTTTTGATCTATCATTTGATATACAAAATTGTATTTTTTCAAACATAACTTTTAGCTGTTCTGATTTAAGTCTTATAAAATACTCTGGAGTTATGTCTGCTATGGTGGGGAAATGTTCAGGTGGTAGGGTTGAGAGTGTAAACTTTGATTTGCCGCATTTGATTATGAATTTTGATCCAGTAAATTCTGCGTTAATTATGCTGCCATCTGGAAGTTCTTTTAAGATTTCTGCAAATTTTTTTGCTGGTATTGTGGTTGTACCTGTTTGTTCTATATCAGCTTCAAATTTTCCTGTAAATGCTGTTTGTAAGTTGGTGGATTTGATGGTTATTTCATTACCTTCGGCTTCTATATATAAGTTTTGTAAGATTGTATTTAAGTTTTTGGAAGTAGTGAAGTTGTTTGCGTGATTGACTAGTTCTACAATATCGTTTTTCAAACATTTAAACTTCATTATTATACTCCTAATTTATTTAAAGATAGTAATAATAGTAATATAGCATTTTGGAATTGTTTACAAGCAGAAATTTGTTTTATTTTTAAGTGTGTTAAGTGATATTTTATATGTTGAAAATATTATTATATATGTTGAGAAATGTTGGTTTTTCCACAGTATAATTCTTGTGTGTAGTTATAAACAAGTTTGACACAATATTTTAAACATTTAATTGCTTTATGTTTTATTAGAAATTTATGAGAGAATTCACTATTAAATAATCTTGTGCTTAATTTATTTTTGAGCCGAAAATCTAAAAAACATGTCTCTTTTTAAACTAGATGAAACAATTAATTATTTGTTACTGAGAAGTTTATTGAGTTTACTCGTAAAGAGCTTTTTCAAGGATTTTTATAATTTCTTTTAGTTCTTTATCTTTTTTTATTTTTTTTTCTATTGAGTTTATTGAGTGTAGAACTGTTGAATGATCTCTACCTCCAAAAATTTCACCAATTTCACTTAATGAACAATTTAATTTTTCTCTCATAAGAAACATAGCAATCTGCCTAGGATAAGCTATACTTTTTGTTCTTTTTTTAGATTTTAATTCCGTTAATTTTACGTTAAAATATTCACAAACAACTTTTAAAATTGAATCGAATGTTATGATTTTGTCTTTTTTAATTAAAAATTTATCAAGAGTTTTTTTTGCAAGTTCAACGGAAATTGGTTCACCATTAAATGAAGAATATGCCGATAATCTGATTAATGCCCCTATTAATTCCCTAACATTATCACTTTTTAGGTTTTCAGCAATAAAAAGAGCTACTTTTTCATCAAGAGGAATATTCATCTGCTCAGCTCTTTTCATTAAAATAGCCGTTTTTTCTTCTACAGAAGGTGGTTGAATATCAGCTATTAAACCCCAGGCAAATCTACTTTTTAATCTTTCTTCCATTTCAGGTATTTCATCTGGAGTTTTGTCTGATGTGAGTATTATCTGTTTTTGAGAATCGTATAATGAATTAAAGGTGTAGAAAAACTCCTCAGTACTTCTCTGTTTTCCAGCTAAAAACTGAACATCATCAAATAATAAAACGTCAATCTTTCTGTATTTTTCTCTAAATTCATCCATCTTTTTAGATTTCAATGATGAAATCATTTCATTTGTAAAGTTTTCACTTGATATGTATAATACTTTTAGTTTTGGAAATTTTTCTAATAATTTATTGCCCACAGCATGCATTAAGTGTGTTTTACCCAACCCAACACCACCGTAGATAAAAAGTGGATTATAAGTATGAAAATAACCCTCTGAAACAGCAAGGCATGCAGCATGAGCAAAATTATTAGAATTACCTACAACAAAATTATCGAATGTATACTGTTTATTCAAGTTAGAAGTAAAAACATCTACTGTTACAGCTGAAGAGACTGATTGTGCTATAGGTTTTTTTTGTTTTTCAGATAATTTCGTAATTACTTGAATTGTTTGTGCTTCAATAGAAAGCGATTCATTAAAGATCTTTTTTATTAAAGAAAGATATTTTGTTTCTATCCAATTTTTATAAAATTTATTTGGTGCAATGAGTTGAATAAAATCACCTCTTAATTCACCAACTTTTATTGGTTTAAGCCACGTATTAACAATTTGTTCAGAAAGATGATTTTTTGCTTCTTTTAAAACCTCTTCCCATATTCTTTCACTACCCATTTGCCCTAGCCTCAAAACCAGCCTTGTTTAATTCAGAAATTATTTTTTCAATATGATTGAATCCTTTTGTTTCAAGATCAAAAATAACTTTTGTATAATTAACTGGAAGATTTGCGTCAAACCTATGATGTTTTATATCTAAAATATTTGCTTGAAGTGAAGCTATAATGCCTGTAATAGCTGATAATGATCCTGGCATATCTTTTACATTTACCATTATTTGACAATATCTTCCTGTGGTAACCATACCTTTGTTTATTATTCTTGATATTAAATTTACATCGATATTTCCACCTGAAATTATTACAATAGTGTTTTTATTTTTTACATTAACTTTGTTGCTTAAAATGGCTGCTATTCCTACAGCCCCTGCACCTTCAACTACCAATTTAGATTGTTCAATAAGCTGAAGTATTGCATATGCTATTTCATCATCTGATACAGTAATGACATCATCAACATAACTTTCACATATTTCAAAAGTTTTATTCCCAACACGTTTTACAGCAATCCCTTCTGCAATAGTAGCAGAAGAGGATAATGTAACTACTTTTTTACGCATATGAGAGTAATACATGCCTGCTGCATTGTCAGCTTGTATTCCTATTATTTTTGTATCCGGATTGACATGTTTTACATAAGTAGCTATCCCAGAAATTAAACCACCACCACCTATGGGTACTAGAATTTGGTCTATTTCCGTAAGTTCATTTAATATTTCATATCCAATAGTACCTTGTCCAGCTATAACGTCTTCATTTTCAAAAGGGTGTATAAAAAAAAGCCCTTCTTTTTTAGATAATTCTACTGCTTTATTATAAGCATCATCATAAGTTTTACCATGAAGAATAACCTTTGCGCCATATTTAGAGGTGTTCATAATTTTTATCAAAGGTGTAATTTCAGGCATTACGATTGTTGCAGGGATATTTAATATTTTTGCGCTAAAAGCTACACCTTGTGCATGATTACCAGCGGAAGCTGCAATAACACCATTTCTGCATATTTCAGCATTTTTTAGCATGCAGTTTAAAGCACCACGAATCTTAAAAGAACCAGTTCTTTGGAGATTTTCAAGTTTTAGATAAATATTTCCATCTTTTAATTCACTAAAAATATTAGAATAATAAAGAGGAATATTTTTTATAAAACCTTTGATTCTTTCATAGGCATTGATAATTTCTCTATACATGATATTGTAGTTATACATTAAGAAAGGAATTAGTCAACTTTTTTGGAGGTTATTATGAAATATAAAGCACTTGTAACATCTGGAAGTAAAGGGTTAGGAAAATCTGTTGTGGAAAAACTGGTAAATAATGGAATAAAAACATTTTTTACATCATCGTCTAAAAAAAATATTACTAGTATTGAAAAAGAGTTAGGCAAAAGTTGTGTTGGTGTTAAATGCAATATTTTTGAAGGGAAAGATGTGGAAAACTTGTTGAAAACAATTGAAAAAGAAGAGTTTGATATTCTTGTAATAAATTCACCTGGCCCTAAAGCTGGAGAGGTTTTTGAAATAACTGATGAAGATTGGAAATCGCATTTTGATTCAATATTTTTAAATCCTGTAAAAATAATAGAAAAATGTGCAAAAATTATGATGAAAAAGAGATATGGTAGAATTTTGGTTATTACGAGTGTATCAGTTAAAAAACCTATTGATAATCTACTCATTTCAAATTGTTTAAGAGCGGCTCTGACGAGCTATGTAAAATCTTTAGCAAAAAAAGTGGCATCTTTTGGAATAACTGTAAACACAATCGCTCCTGGTTATACACTTACTGATAGAGTTAAATTTTTGATTGAAGATAAGATGAAAAGAGAAAATAAAAAATATGAAGAGGTTTATAGTAGTATTGCTAATATAATACCTGCAAAAAGAATTGCTGATGTAGAAGAATTTGCCAATGCGGCTTATTTTCTAGTTTCTAAGGAAGCTTCATATATTACAGGTACATCTTTAGTTGTGGATGGAGGCCTCACTGAATATCCATTTTAAATAATATTTTAATTTTAAGTATGTTGTAATCTTTCTGAAGCCATTTTAAACATATGTTTAAAATTTAATATTTTTAATTAATATTTTTGTTTTGTTATTTTTTGTTTGAAAAAGTAATTATTTTCTGTTATAGCACATATTATGGAAATAAAACACTTGTTAACCACAAAAGAGGTAGCTGAGTTACTTAGTATCAATGAAAAAAAGGTTTATGTTTTAGCTCAAACTGGAGTTTTGCCTGCTACTAAAATAACTGGAAAATGGCTGTTTCCAAAAAATGAACTGCTGGATTATATAAAGTTGAGTTCACTTAATAATATCTCCGATTCAAGTTTGAAAAATTTGTTAGAAAAAAATATTATTTTAATTTCAGGCTCGGATGATTTTTTGCTCCCTTTCATTTTTGAAAGATATTTCAAAGAGACTTTGAAGAGAATTTTTTATAGTAATGTAGGAAGTAAAAATGGAGTTGAAGATGTTATTTATCAGAGAGCTCATATAGCTTTTTCACATCTATACGATTTTGAAGAAAATGATTTTAATATCCCTTATTTAAAGAAGAGAAAAGTTGCAGCTAATTGTGTGGTTGTGAATCTTTTTTTTAGAGAAGTAGGTTTTGTATCGAATAGTTCATATAAAAGTTTAAAAGAGTTTTATGAAAATGGATTAAAACTGATTCAAAGGCAAACTGGTTCAGGTATTAGGATATTGCAGAATGAGATGATAAGAAAAGAAAAATTAAATCCTGAAGATATTTTTGATGAAAAGATTGTTAATACCCATTTAGAAGTTGGAATGCTAGTTAAGCAAAATAGACAGCTTTTTGGCATTACAACAAAATCGGTAGCAAATTTCTTTAATTTAAATTTTATTAAAATTTTTGATGAGCGTTTTGATATGATTTTATTAAAGAAGATTTATTTCAACCAAGAAATTCAAAATTTTCTTGAGTTTATAAGGGAAAAGTCATTTAAAAGCTTACCTATTACAGATGGTTATAATTTTAAAATAAGTGGGAGGATAGTATATGGTTAAAAAAATTTTTCTAATTTTGTTAATAGTTACTACTTTTGGTTTTGCAAAAGAGAAAATAATTGTTTTTCATGCAGGTAGCCTTAGTGTTCCTTTTGCACAAATTGAAAAAGAGTTTGAGAAAAAATATCCTCAATATGATGTGGTAAGAGAAGCTGCTGGTAGTAGAGCTTGTGCTAGAAAAATTACAGAACTGAAAAGACCTGCTGATATTATGGCAAGTGCAGATTACAAAGTTATTGATAACTTACTTATTCCAGAATATGCGAAGTTTAATATCCATTTTGTTACTAATGAAATGGCAATTGCATATACAGAAAAATCAAAATATGCTGATGTGGTAAATTCCAATAATTGGCCTGAAATTCTTCTAAAAAAAGGTGTAAAAGTGGGGCATTCCAATCCAAATTTGGATCCGTGTGGTTATAGAAGTATGCTTGTAGCTAAACTTGTTGAAAAATATTATGGAATAAAAGGTTTTTTTGAGAGACTTCTTGGATATGGTGATAGTTATGAAAATGGAGAGGAGAATAAAAAGAAGATAATTGTAAGGCCTAAAGAGACTGACCTTTTGGGATTACTTGAAGCTCATGCTATAGACTATCTTTTTATTTATAAATCGGTTGCAAAGCAACATGGATTGAAGTTTTTGGAATTACCTAAAGAAGTATCTCTTGGTGATAGTGAGTTGGCTGATTACTATAAAAATGTATCATTTAAGATTACAGGTAAAAAACCAGGTACATGGATAGAAAAAAAAGGTGCTCCTATGGTTTATGGTATTACAATTGTGGAGCATGGTGATAAATTACCTTTAAACAAGGAAGGAGCTGTTAAGTTTATAAAATTTTTGCTTTCTGAAGAAGGAAAAAAGATAATGGAAGAAAACGGACAGCGGTTTATTGAACCACCAGTAATTACAGGTAATGCTAGCATTTTAGAAAGTAAATAGATTTTCCAGTAATCAATCATTAAATGAAATAAAGTTTGTTAAGAGGATTTTTTAAAATAATAAAGGTTATTACTACTTTTTTGAGTATGTAAAAGATGGGTAACATTTTATATATAAAGAATCTTTTTGTAAAAAAAGAAAGTTTTGAATTAAAAATTGATGAGTTATCTATTGGAGAAAATGAATATTTCGTTTTACTTGGTAAAACTGGCAGTGGCAAAACGATGTTGTTGGAAACGATTGCTGGTTTTAACAAAGTTAGGAAAGGAAAAATTTTTTTTAAAGATAAAAATATTACAGATATTGCTCCTGAAAAAAGATGTTTTGGGTTTGTATATCAGGATTTTGCTTTGTTTCCGAATTTAAAAGTAAAAGAAAATATCCTTTTTTCCATTAAGTATAGAAAAATAAAAGAGTATAAAAAACTTTTTGATGAGATTATAGAGTTTTTACAGTTAGAAGGTTTGTTAAATAGAGATATTCATAACCTCAGCGGAGGAGAAAAACAGAGAGTTGCAATAGCAAGGGCGTTAATGTCAAAGCCGGAAATACTTTTACTTGATGAGCCTCTCAGTGCAATTGATCCATCATTTCGTTATGAAATAATGGAGTATTTGAAAAAAATAGTGCCAAAATATGGTATTTCAGTGATTCATGTAACTCATAATTTTCGAGAGGCTGCATTTTTAGCCAAGAAAATGGCTGTTATTTTGAATGGAAGAATAGTTGAATATGGCAATGCTAGTGATATTTTAAATAAACCAAAATATCTTGAAACAGCAAGATTTCTAGGTTTTAAGAATATCATACCTTCTTCATTACTTGATAATAAGATAAAAGGTTATTTTACAGTTGATCCCACAAAAGTTATTCTTGATAAAAAGCCAACAAAAGATATTTCTATTAAATGTGTTGTGGATGAAATAGTACCTTTTATTGATCATAAAAAAATTTATTTAATATATGGAAAAATGAAACTTTTTGTGAAAATGAATGGTAATTTGATGAAACTAAATATTACAAAGGGGGAAGAGGTTTTTATGAATATTGATAAAAAAGATATATCTTTTTTAAGAGATAAATATGGGACAAAGGATAAATAAAGCAGTTTTTTTTATATTTAGTGTTATAATTATTTTTTTTCTTGCCTTTCCAGTAGTTAAGCTGTTTTATAACAATGGTATAATTAAAATTATTAATACTGTAAGTGAAAAAGAGGTGTTTGAATCGATTATTTTAACATTTAAAGTTTCTTTTTATGCGACTGTTTGTGTATTTGTTACAGGTATTCCCCTTGCATATTTAATTGCAAGATATGATTTTTTTGGAAAATCGATTATTGAAGGGATAATTGATATCCCTACAATGATTCCGCACACGGCTGCTGGTATTGCACTGCTTGTAGCTTTTAATAGTGGTTTTTTTGCTAAAGTTTTTGATTTTTTAAAAATACAACTGATAGATAGTACAATTGGGATTATGTTTGGTATGATGTTTTTATCTGCCGCTTATCTAATAAATGGAGCAAAAGAAGGGTTTAAAAAGGTTAATATAAAGTATGAATATGTGGCAAGGACACTTGGTGCAAGCTGGTTTTCTGCTTTTGTTAGAGTAGTACTTCCTAATGCTCGAAGGGATATTGTAAATGGAATGCTAATGATGTGGGCAAGAGGGCTTGGTGAATTTGGTGCTGTGGTAATAATAGCTTATCATCCAATGATAGCACCTGTTTTGATTTATGATAGGTTTAATAATTTTGGTTTAAAATATTCTGCGCCTGTTGCAGCTGCTATGATAATGTTTTCTTTGATTATCTTTGTAATTGTAAGATTTTTAAATAATCGAGATAGTTTACGATAAGATTGTCTATTGGTTATTAAGTCAAAAAATTTTAATTTTTTTTATTGTAATTTAAGTTAAGAATTTTTCTGGGACTTTAGGGTTTGAAATATAAAATCCTTGGGCATAGTCAAATCCTAGTTTATTGATAAAGCGTAGTTTTTCAGCAGAATCAATTCCTTCACCTATGATAGCAATATTTCTAAACAGAGAGAGTTCTGTAACAGCTTTTAAAAGATATCCTGTAATTGGATTGTTTTTAACATTTTCTATTAGCTCTTTATCTATTTTTAAAAAATCTATATGCAAAGAGGTGAAAACATTTAAGTTTGAATATCCTGATCCAAAGTCGTCTATAGCAAACATCAAGTTATATTGTTCTTTTAATTGTTTGAAAGTTTTGTTGATTTCATCAAATTTTGAAAATTCTGATATTTCTGTTAGTTCAATGCAGATTTCACTAGTATTGAGTCCTTTGTTTTTATATGCATCAAGTATTGAAGTTATCATTTCAATGTATTGGTAAAAATACTCTGGTATGATATTAAAAAAATAAACACTATGATCATTTGTGTCAATTTTATATTGAAGTGCTTTGTTAATTATTACTTCATCACTTTTTATGTTGATTTTAAAATATTGAAACATATCGATAAGTTGTGATGCATTGTAAATTTTACTGTTATAATAAACTCTTGTTAGCACTTCATAGCCAAAGATTTTATTTGAATTTAAATCATAGATTCCTTGAAAAGCGGGTACAAGATGTTTATCAAAATTAACGTCATATATAAAATCAATAAATGTTTTTAATTTTTCAAAAATAGGTGATTCTGTTTTGTCAAAATAATAAATACCTTCTGGCTCTTTTGACTTAATAAACCTTGAAAACATTATTAAATAATCAATTGCTTCATTGAGATTTTGAATATCACTCGGATAATGAATTACAGAAATTCTATAATAAAGCTTAATTTTGGTATTTTCATTTAATAAAATAGGTTTATCCAACTCTTCTTTTAAATATTTTATTTTTTTAAAACAATCATTTTTATTACCAGTTAAAAAAACAATGAAATCGTCAGCGTATATATTTTCAACAAAGTCTTCATCGGAAAGTATAGATAATATACGTTCTGATATAATTTCCAATAGTTTGTTAGTAACATTAAATCCATATTTAAATCTAAAAAAAGAAAAATTATTAATATCTATATGAACAATACAACATTCGTTGTGTGTTAATTTTTTTAAATATTTATTTCGGCTAGTATGTAATTTGTTTTTTATTTTTGGTATTAATGCATGCATTGATTATCCTAAGAATTGCTTAATGCTATTGTAACTTAATATTTTAGAGCTGTAAATATATTTTAAAAATCTATCAGGAATATTTTTATACCATATATGGCACCAGCTATTGCTCCTATAATAGCTCTAATAGTTTTCAAGGTTTCCATTTATAAATGGAATTATCTACTATTTTTTTCTATAGTTAAAGTCTTATTTTTAAGTTGCAGTATAGAATTACCAAAAAACATAGGTGAAAATCTTAAACCAGTAATTATAGATGTATCAGTTACTGTCGCATATTCCATGAGATATGAATAAACCGGTGCTGATTCCACAATTATGGCTTTTGCTTTATTAATTTTGGGTAATAGTGGTAATGGTATAGATTTTGAATAAATAATAGAATCAGTTTCAATTTCATCTTTTGTACTTTTTAAATAAAAAGTTTTTCCTTTAATCTCTTTTTCAAAAAAAATTAAAGGGTGAAATGTCATTATATTATTAAATTTTGAGATCATTTTTGAAACTATACTATGATTTTGTGGAATATCTTCTTCAAAGATTTCATTTGGAACAATTTGAAAAGAATACCTTTCAAATTGCCATATTTTAAAACAGTAATTAAATAAATAATTGGCGTAGAAATTATCACTATAAATATCTGTAAATTCTTTAAAATCAAAATTAAAGGGGGATATATTTTTTTTAAGTTTATGATTTTCTACTAGCTCATCTTTTTTGTTTTCAATAATTTTTTTTACTTTATCGAAAATATTGTTGGCAAAAAGAACTGCTCTATCTTTTATATCAAGTAAATTATGTATCTCAGATATAGCTTGTATAAGTTTCTTTTTTTTCAAAGCCAATCTGGTTTTTGGAAAGAATTCTTTTAAAAGAGTATTTAAATCATAAGTAGTTGTCTCATATATCTTTGAGAAATTAGTTTTGTTGTATGAAAAGTCAAAAAATGGATATAGTGTTTGGTTATTAGTTATTAAACTTGATTGTCTTGAAAGATATATCACTTTTAAAATTTTTGAAATGTCAGGTTGAGTGTTGTAAAGAGTTGTAAAAGCGTTATTAAACTTAAAAAAGAAAATAAAGAAAATGGCAGCTAAATTAGCAACAACAACGAACAAATTATCAAGAAATTGCTCAAAATTTAGTTCTTCATAGGAATTTCTTGCATCGTCAAAATAATTTTCAAAATTAATGTTTTTTATTATATTAAGGTCAAATTCTTTAAATTTTATTTTTTTTAATTTTAAAAAAAGATGAGGTGCATAATTGAGTAAATAAAAATGATCATTTCCTTTTAATGTCCTAAAAACTATATCAAGATTATTTTTATTTATAAAAGGTTTTCCAAATATATGTTTTATTGATGGTTCCAAGGTTTTGATATTGTTTTCCATAAAGAATGGATTTAGTACATTTTCAAATATTTTGAAAAGGGATGCTGAGAAGGGAGATAACGTCTCTGGTAGCAGATAAGAGAAAAAATTGTTTGAATATAGTGTATTTTCTTTTGTTAACCCATCGTGAAATAGAGAATATTCTATATGTGTAAGTGGAGGAAAGGGTAAAATATCTCGTTTATCAAAACGTTTAATTGGTTTTGGAATTTTTTTACATTTCAAAAGGTATAAATTTTTATCATCTGTTCCAGCATCTATTTCTATGTGTTCAAAATTATCCCTTTCAAAAGAAGTAATAATTTCTGCAATTTTTGTGTAAATAGATTTTGGAAGGGAGTGTTCACTTTTTATCTCTTTTATAAAATTTTTATAAGTACCCTTGATTAAGACTGTTTTAAAGTTTTTACCTTCTACTGTTATGTAGCCATAATTTCCTTTATAACTATTTAAAATTTTAAAAAATTTTTGTAGAGTTACTGAATTATTGACTTCGTAAAAACCGCACTTTATTAGAGTGTCCTTTAAATTCATTGATTCCCCTTAAAAAAATGATAAAAAATAATAGCTGATGACTGCGATACATTAAGTGAGTCTATTTGACCGTTCATTTCAATTTTGAATGTGATATGTGCACGTTTTAAAACATTAGGTCTTATTCCCTTTTCTTCAGAACCCAAAACAATACAATTACGCTCTGTGTTATAAACTTTTGAGAGTGTTTTTTTTCCATTTATGTCAGCAGCAGAAACGAAAAAACCTACTTCAAGTAGTTTATCAAGAGTTCTTGCAATATTAGTTACTTGAACAATTTTGGAATAAATAATACTGCCTGCACTTGCTTTAAAAACTGTTGCAGTAACAGGGCATTGATTATTTTTTGCCACTATGAAATAGGTTATACCAAAACAATGGCCAGCTCTTATTATTGCACCGAAATTTTGTGGATCTTTAATCTGATCAAGGACGACAATATTTTTTTCTAAAATTAAGTCTTCATACTCTTCTTCAAAATTGTAATACTTAAAAGGGACTTCTGCTGCAATAGATTGAGCAGATTTTGGAAATTTTTTGTCAAAAATTGACGCTGGCAAGATTTCATAAGGGATGTTTTCACTAAATTTTATGCATATTTCATCTCTAAAAAAAAGTTTTTTAGCTTTTTTACTTTTTAGGGCTTCTTTTACAGGATTTTTACCATAAATAATCATAATTTTTGTTACTCCTCATATTTTTAAACTTTTAAAAAGTTTCATTTCTTTTACATATCTAATCATCTTAAGGAAGGTTTAAATTACAGCCTCCATTTTATTTTTGTAATGGATTATAGAAACAAAGAAAAATAAAATTATTATAGAAATTTTAATCTGTGTAGTTTCTGAAAAGAGTATTGTTAGCCAGAATATGTTGTTTAACAATATTTTAAAAGGTTGAATATTTGATAATCTGTATTTGAAAACAAAGAAAAGTGATAGAAAAAAGATAAAAGTTATAACGATAAAAGGTGACAAATTGCTAAGTATATAAAGAGTAAAATTGAGAGAAAGTATAAACATCGGCAAAAAGAATAATAAAAATAAAGTCAAAAAGAAGTTACCTACTTTTTTTAAAAATAGAGTAAAAGGATTTATTTCGAATGGATAAGAAAATATATATGTTTTAGTAAGACCTATTAAAATTAGCATACTAACAAATTGTGAGAAATTTATTTTTTTTTCGATAAATAAAACGAAAGGAACCCATATAGGGATATATGCGAAAAGAAAATTAAAAGTAAAAAAAGGGTTTAACACTGCAAACTTTAATATTGTTATGCTATGCTTCATTAAGCATCTCTTTTAATTTATGTAAAATATTTAATGACTCTAGGGGCGTTATATTATTTATATCAATTTTTCTTAATTCTTCAATAACTGGACTCTCTTCAAAAATTAGTATAGGTTCCTTTATAACTATTTCTTCCCTTTTGGCAATTTTAGGTAATCCTTCCATACTAAATTCATTTTTTTCAAGTTGTTTTAATATTTCATTACTACGCTTTATCACTTCTTTAGGTAATCCAGCAAGTTTAGCTACATGTATACCATAACTTCTATCTGCAGAGCCTGGTATAATTTTTCTTAAAAATATAATTTCGTCATTCCATTCTTTTACGTCAATTGTATAGTTTTTTACACCGTCGGTAGTCAGAGCAATATCTGTTAATTCGTGATAATGGGTTGCAAAGAGAGTTTTGGCTTTTAAGTTTTTTGCTATGTATTCTGCCACTGCCCATGCTATGGAAAGGCCATCATAAGTGGATGTACCTCGCCCGATTTCATCAAGTATAATAAGAGAATTTGAAGAGGCATTTCCCAATATATTTGCTGTTTCTACCATTTCCACCATAAAGGTGGACTCTCCTTTAGCAAGATTGTCGCTTGCTCCTATCCGTGTAAAAATTCTGTCCACAAGACCAATTTTTGCTTCTTTTGCAGGGACAAAACTTCCCATATGTGCCATAATGGTGATGAGAGCAGTCATACGCAGATAAGTACTTTTACCTGCCATATTTGGACCGGTGATTATCAAAAGCCTGTTTTTATTAGTGTCTAAAAAAATATCATTCGGGACGAAAGGTTCATCTGTTTTCTGCTCTATTACCGGATGACGACCTTCTAAAATCTTTAATTCATCAGTATCATCAATGATTGGGCGAATATAATTGTATTTTATGGCAGAGTGTGCAAGGGAAAGAAGCATGTCAAGATTTGCGATTAATGAAGCTTGTTTTCTCAATCTTTCAACATTTAGCTCCACGTTTTTTCTTATTTTTAAAAATTGCTCGTATTCTAATTCGTTTAATCTTGTGTCTGCTTCCATAATTTTTATCTCTAATTCTTTTAATTCATCAGTGATGAATCGTTCTGCATTAACTAGTGTTTGTTTTCTGATAAAATAGGAAGGCACTTTTGAAAGATGTGATTTGGAAACTTCTATGTAGTAGCCAAAAACCTTATTAAACTTTATTTTAAGATTTGTTATACCAGTTTTTTCTCTTTCCTTTTGCTCTAATTTTGCAAGTAATATGGTACTATTTTTTTTAATTTCACGAAATTCATCAATAATATTGTTAAAACCTTCTTTTATTACTCCTCCATTTGTAATTTGAAAAGGAGGATCATCTACAATACTTTTATCTATAAGATCGAATATATCTTCCAAGGTGTCAAACTGTTCTCCAAAATCTTTTAAAACAGGATGATTTGCAGACAATAATACTTTTTTTAAAGTTGGTAGAATTTCTATGGAATTTTTTATCCATATAAGATCTCTAGCATTTGATTTTTTTGCAGTTAGCCTAGAGGCTATACGTTCAAGGTCATAAACTTTTGATAACAATTCCTGCAATTTTGACTTTAATTCTTGATTAAATATAAATGCTTCAATTAAATCTTGACGCCATCTGATAAGTTGAAGATTTTTTGATGGGCGAAGTATAGATAATTTTAATAAACGTTCTCCCATTGCTGTTTTACAGAAATTCAGCAACTCAAAAAGAGTATTTTTAGTAGAACCATCTCTTAAATTCTTTACAAGTTCTAGTGTATTTACTGCTACAGAGTCAAGATATAACTCATCTTCTACTGTGAGTAAAACTGGTGGTTTAATTGTTATATTTAAAAGAAGCTCATCAAAATATTTGATAGCAAAATAAATAGGTTTGGCAAACTTTACGTTATCTAAACCTAGTGATTTCAAGCTACTTACTTTGTAATGGTCGCATATTGTAGACTCAACAGTTTTTTCAAATGTGGGATAGTTGATTATTTGTGAGTTGATTTTTGAATTATTCAAGGGTTTATTACCTATAATCTCTTTAGGGGACCATTTTTCAATGATATTTTCTAAGTCATTTCCTATTGTTATAAATAGATCACCAGTGGATGTATCTACAAGAGCAACGTAATAACTGTCTTTATCTTTGTAAAAGGATAGAAGAAAGTTGTAATCTGCACTTTTTATGGACTCTTCTTCTATAATTGTGGCTGGAGTTATTACTCTAATTACTCCTCTTTTTACAATCCCTTTTGCTGTAGCAGGATCTTCAAGCTGTTCACATATGGCAACTTTTTTCCCAGCATTAATCAATTTATCAAGATAACTTTGATATGAGTGATATGGAATACCACACATAGGGATAGGATTTTCATCTTTTTTATTTCTTGATGTTAATGCAATTCCAAGGATTTTTGATGCTTCAATGGCATCGTTTTCGAACATTTCATAAAAATCACCCATTCTAAAAAACAAAATACAATCTGGGTATTTATTTTTTATTTCATAATACTGTTTCATCATTGGAGTAAGTTTTACGTCTTTTTTATCCATAGTTGCTTTTTTTATTCCGTTATTTTTTTAGATCAATTTACTTTATTATAAATTTAAAGAGTTACCCATATTACTTTACAAAACATCTTCAATTTAAGCATTAAAATTTTTAAATTAAACTTAGCTATTCTCATTTATAATTCAACAGCATATATTGTCAAATTATAATGTATAGATAAAACTTCATTTTTAAAAGTTATTTTTTGTTAGGATGTGGGTTGATAGAGATCTATTCAGATGTATTTTCAAAGTTTACAAGATGGGCATTACCGGTGATTATAAGTGGTATTTATTTGAAAAATAATGTTTGAATAGATTTACATCTAGGGCAGATATCGTAATAATCGTTAAAAGATTCACCACATTTTTTACAAATGTACAGATATTCATCAAAAAGGTTTGATAAAATTTCATCTTCTTTAAATAAAACATATTGTTTTGCTACAATATTTATTTTCTTTTCTTTTAGAAAGTCTTGTAAAATTGAGATAGCTTTTTGTTTATCCCCTTTTTTACTGAAGTATTCTGACAAAAATATATAATAAATAGGATTTTTATTTTTAGTTGATACTTTACCAATACATTTTTTTACAAACTCATCTAGTTTTTCTTTGTCATAATAAATAGTTGAAACAAAATTAATATCATCTTTTTTAAAGAAAACATCGTTATCAATAATCCAGTTTAATTGATTATACAATAACTTATCATTTTCAATTTTTTTATAAACTTTAATAAGCTCATAATTTGCGAGTCTAAATGAGGAAAAGGAATTTATAGACTTTTTAAGCTGTTTAATTTTTCCTTTAAGGTCAGAAGTTTTCTCTGATAGTTTAAAATAGCCATAAGCAATTTCCTTACTTATATCTTTTTTAGAAAGTTTTGCATATTTCGAATAAAATTTTATTGCATTTTCATATTCCCCTTTTTCGAAAAGAAGGGTAGCCATTAGTTTATATAAAACTGGGGATTTGTCGATTTTCAAAAGAGTATTGAGATAGTAAATCGCTTTTTCAAATTGTCCTGAAAGTTTGTAATCTAATACTAATTCATGCAAAATTTGCTTTTTTAAATCTTCTTTTAAGTTTTTTTCACCCACAGCACTTTCATGGATATGTATAGCTTTTAAATACTCTCCTTTATTTCTAAATAGCGTTCCTAAGGCAACGTACATTTCCACCATATGGGTGTTGTTTCTCACAACCTCTTTTAATTCATCTAACGCTTTATCGTACTCTTGATTAATTAAGTATCCAAACCCTTTTAAAAAAGATTTTTTGCTTTTATCATCCACTTTATTCCTCAGATTTTTTAAAAATTTTTTTAAAATCATTATATAATAAAATTACTCCTCTTTTTCTTTGCTTAAAGGTAAATTTTTTAGCCTAATAATTTCTTTTTCCAATTCTTTATTTTCCTTTTTTAATGAATTAATTTCTTTTTTTAATTTAATTTTTTCGGTAAATGCTATAAAAGCAGAAATTATCACACCTAGGATGAAAGCAGCAAGTACTACAAAAAAAAGAGGTAACTGAATAGGTGGTTTATTAAAAAAATACTTTATATCTACTGATTGCATATTAAAAGCAGCAAAAAGAGCTATTAATGCAATAATAATTGTTTTTATAATTGTACTAAGAGTTTTCATAGATCCTCCATATGTATTTCTTTATAGATTTTATCATATGTATCAAGAATGTGCTCAGAAATAACCTTTGTCCCAGCCAATGTAGGCATAAAATTAGTATCCCCAATCCATCTAGGGACTATGTGGAAGTGTACATGAGCTTCTATGCCTGCTCCTGCAGCTCTACCAATATTAAATCCAGTATTAAAACCATCAGGACGCATACATTTTTTTATAGCCTTTATACTTTTTTGAACTAAATGCATTATATCAAGAAGTTCATCGTCACATAAATCTTCTATATTGCCGGTATGTTTATAGGGTGCTACCATCAGGTGTCCGTTATTGTAAGGAAACAAATTCATCATGATAAAAGCATGTTTCCCACGGTATAAAATAAGATTGTTTCTATCATTATTTTCCTTTGGCTTTGTACAAAAAATACACCCTTCATCTTTATGTACACCTGATATATATTTCATTCTCCATGGTGCCCAAAGTTTATCCATTGATCACCTCTTCCAGCTTGTTTACAGTTTTGCTTAATGTATCATTTATTACAATATCTGCAAGAGAATCGTATGGTGTTGAAGTTTTGTTAATAATAGCAACAGTTGCACCGGCTTCTTTTGCATAACCAGGTAAGAGGGCTGCTGGCATCACTACAAGTGAAGATCCCATAACAATGAAAAGATCACAGTTTTTCGAATAAGTAACAGATTCTTCCAATATATCTTCTGGTAATGATTCACCGAAAAATACTACGTTTGGTTTAATAATACCTCCGCATTGTAGACATGTTGGTGCGGTCTTTAGTTTCTTAGCAATTTCAAATATTCTTCTTGTTGAATATTGAACATTACAATTTAAACATATTGATTTTGTTAAATCGCCATGTAATTGAAGGACATTTTTAGAACCTGCTTTTTGGTGGAGTCCATCTATATTCTGGGTTATAATGGCCTTAACTTTTCCTTTTATTTCCAGTTCCGATATAAAATAATGTGCATCATTTGGTTTTGCGTTAAATATTGTATCAAATGTTTCTAAAGCAAAATCATAAAATTTTTTAGGATTGCGCTTAAACCCATCGATGGTAATAAAGTCAAGATCAGAATATTTATTCCATAAACCAGTCGTTGGTGATCTAAAATCTGGAATTCCACTTTCAGTGCTTATCCCTGCGCCTGTAAAGAAGACAATATTTTTCGAATTAACTATTTTTTCAGCTAGTTTGTTAATTTTGCTCATTTTTGAAATATATCAAATGATTTAGTTTTTATCAACTTTAAGATTGCTGAGGCAGGTTAATTTTTTTTCATGAAAAATAGTTAAATTATAAATAGAAGATTTTAAGATTTTTTGTTCAATTAAAAATCATAAATGAGACAAAAAATATCTTAAAAAAGTCTTGACAATCACAGAATTTTTAATTAGAATTATTATAAATAAAGCATAAGGAGGTAATGTGATGAGTTTAGTAGCTAAGAAAGCACCACTTTTTGAAGAAGATGCAGTGGTAAACAAAGAGTTTAAGAAAATTAAATTAGAGGATTACAGAGGTAAGTGGGTTGTTCTTTTTTTCTATCCCCTTGACTTTACATTTGTATGTCCAACTGAAATTACAGCTTTAAGCGATGCGTATGAAGAATTTCAAAAGAGGAATTGTGAGGTTATAGGAGTTTCAACTGATAGTAAATTTTCACATCTTGCATGGATCAATACTCCTAGAGAAGAAGGAGGACTAGGTGATATTAAGTATCCACTAGTTGCTGATTTTACAAAGAAAATTTCTGAAGATTATGGTGTTCTTTTGCCAGCTGGCATGGCACTGAGAGCTACTTTTATCATAGATCCTGATGGTGTAGTTCAATTTGAACTTATTCACGATTTGGGAATCGGTAGAAATGTAAAAGAGATTTTAAGAAGTTTGGATGCTCTTCAGTATACAAAAAAACATGGTGAAGTATGCCCTGCAGGTTGGGAGCCAGGAAAGGAAACAATGGTTCCTGATCCGGAAAAGATGAAAGATTTTTTCAAAAAGGTACCACAGGGGCACTTCTAATAGAACCTCCCAAATTTGCCGCCCTGTTTGGGCGGCTTTTTTATAATATATAATTCTTTTAACTTTATTTTCTAAACAGTTTATTTTGGTATAACATGGAATCACAGCTTGACATAAAAGACGATATCTGATATATCAGATATCAAAGAGGTGAGTTTTATGACAAATTCTAAAATACTTTACACAAAATCTCTTAGAGAGCAGGTTTATGATTATTTAAAACAGGAAATTAATGATGGGCGATTAAAAAGAGGCGATTTTATCGATATAAATAAATTATGTATAATGCTTGGTATTAGCAAAACCCCACTTCGAGATGCGTTATTACAGCTTGAAATTGATGGTTTTGTAAAAATTTTACCAAGAAAAGGGGTTGTTGTTAATGATTTAACTTTGGATGATATAAAAAATTATTATGAAATGATTGGTGGATTGGAAAGTTCTGTACTTTTGAGTGTGGCTGATAATATGCTTGCTGAAGATTTTGATAAAATGGAAAAGTTAAATGATGAGATGGAGCAGGCTCTTAATCAGGATGATTTTGATTTATATTATGAAAAAAATGTAGAATTCCATAATATATATCTCAGTAAAAGCTGCAATACTCCCCTTTTGCGTACCTTGGAAGTTTGTAAACAGCGTCTTTATGATTTTCCTCGTAAAAAAGATTATGTGCCTGAGTGGGAATACAGTTCTTTACATGAACATGCCAAAATTGTGGAATTTTTAAGAATAGGAGAATTTGTTAAAGCTGCTAATTATATCCGTGATGTGCATTGGTCCTTTAATGTGCAGAAAAAATATATTTTACAGTACTACTCCAATGAGATGTCAGGTGGTTAAAGGGATAGTATTTGATATTAAAAAATACTCTGTTCATGATGGTGCTGGTATCAGAAGTACTGTGTTTCTCAAAGGTTGTCCATTGAAGTGTTTATGGTGCCATAATCCGGAGAGTCAAAAGCTTTCTGCTCAAATGATTTTTTATATAGATAGATGTATTCAATGTAAGACATGTGAGTCAGTTTGCCCTAAAAGTTGCATAAAAATAGATGAAAACATGTATTTGGACGATTCCTGTAGCTTTTGTGGAGTATGTATAATGGATTGTCCTACAAATGCCATTGAGATAGTGGGTAAAGAGATGGAAGTGAGTGAAGTTATAAATGAAATTAAAAAAGATGAGATATTTTATGGATATTCTAAAGGGGGAGTTACATTTTCAGGTGGGGAGCCGTTTGTTCAGTTTGAATTTTTATATGAACTTTTAAAATTATCTAAAATTGAAGGTTGGCATACATCTGTGGACACCTGTGGATATGTGGAATTTTTCAAAATTCAAAAGTGTAATAGATATATTGATACGTATCTTTATGATTTAAAAATAATAGATGATTTAAAGCATAAAGAGTATACCGGGGTGTCTAACAGGTTGATTCTCGAAAACCTGGAAAGATTATCTAAAATTGCAAAAGAAATTAGGATTAGAATTCCTTTAATTCCAGGGGTAAACGATTCTAAGAGTGATTTGAAAATGTTTTTAAAATTTATTAGTAAAATTGAGAATGTATCTGGTGTGGATATCTTACCGTTTCATAATATTATGCTTGAAAAATACCGCAGACTGAACATGAATTATCTTTTGGATGAATCACTTACTCTTGAGAGGGAAAGAATAGAAGAATTTAGGGAATTTTTTGAAAAAAACAATTTTGATGTAACCATAGGGGGATAATATGGCTGTAAAAACATGTGCTTTACATTTTCCTACAGGTGAACAATATCTTGAAAGAGGTTCTACAGACAGAGTAAGAAGACTCAGAAGAAAAAGTATTGAAGCAATAGAACATATTAGTGGAGAGCGAGCAAAATTAATAACAGAATTTTATAAAAATAATAGAGAAGTATCTATCCCTATTATGAGGGGAAAGGCAATTAAGTATTTAATGGAGAAGAAAACGGTTTATATAGATAAAGATGAGCTAATTGTGGGAGAAAGAGGGGATAAGCCGAAGGGGACACCTACTTACCCAGAGGTTTGCTGTCATACTTTAGAGGATTTGAAGCTGTTAAATGATAGAGAAAAGGTGCCTTATAAAGTAAGCGAAGAGGTATTTGAGCTTTATAAAAAAGAGATAATTCCTTTTTGGAAAGGAAGAACAATAAGAGAAAAGATTTATAAAGAGATGGATGAAGCTTGGATGAGTGCTTACAAAGCTGGTGTTTTTACGGAGTTTATGGAACAGAGAGCTCCGGGCCATACGGTGTTGGATGATAAAATTTACAGAATGGGGATGAAAGATTTTATTGCAAAAATAGATGATAGAATTAATAGACTTGATTTTGAAAAAGACCCCATTGCTTTAGATAAAAGAGAACAATTGGTTGGTATGAAGTATGCTGCAGAAGGTATAATAATCTATGCAAAAAGACATGCAGCAAAGTTGAGAGAATTTGCTAAGGAAGAGAATGACCCTGTTAAAAAAGAGGAGTTATTAAATCTTGCTGAGATTTGTGAGTGGGTACCTGAAAATGCTCCGAGAACCTTTCATGAGGCATTACAATATTATTGGTTTGTACATTTGGGAGTTATAATCGAATTAAATACCTGGGATGCTTTTAATCCTGGTAAACTTGATAGACATCTTTACCCCTTTTATAAAAAAGATATTGAAGAAGGTAAACTTACCAAAGAAAAAGCAAAAGAATTATTGGAATGTTTCTGGATAAAATTTAATAATCAGCCTGCACCGCCAAAGGTAGGGGTAACTGCAAAAGAGAGTGCTACATACACAGATTTTGCTCAAATAAATCTTGGTGGACTAAATGAAGATGGAAGTGATGCAGTTAATGAACTTACCTATCTCATTCTTGATGTTATAGAAGAAATGAGGTTGTTGCAGCCGAGTACTAGTATTCATGTTAGCAAGAAAAGTTCTGATAAATTTATTAAAAAAGCTTTGCATATAATAAAGACAGGGTTTGGTCAGCCTTCAGTTTTCAATGCTGATGCGGTTATTCAAGAATTGTTGAGACAGGATAAAAGTCTAGTTGATGCAAGAAATGGTGGTACAAGTGGTTGCGTGGAAGCTGGAGCTTTTGGTAAAGAAAATTATGCTCTTACTGGCTATTTTAATCTTGTTAAGGTGCTTGAAGTAACTCTTTATAATGGAATTGACCCTTTGTCAGGGGAAAAAATTGGTGTTGAGACAGGGGATGTAAATAATTTCAAAAGCTTTGAGGAATTAATGGATGCATTTAAAAAACAACTTGAATACTTTATAAACGTAAAGATAAAAGGGAACCTTATAATAGAGAGGATATATGCGAGATATTTACCTTCTCCCTTTTTATCTATTTTTATAGATGATTGTATCGAAAAGGGGATGGATTACAATGCGGGTGGTGCTAGATACAACTCTCTTTATATCCAAGGGGTTGGGATAGGTACTATTACAGACTCTTTATCTGCAATCAAGTACCATGTTTTTGAAAATAAAAGGTTCACCATGGCGCAGTTAATGGAGATGCTTCATAAAAATTTTAATGGTTTTGAAAGAGAGAGGTTGATTCTATGGAATAAAACTCCAAAATATGGCAATGATGATGATTATGCCGATAGTATAATGAAGGAAATTTTTGAATCATTTTTTAGTTGCGTTGACGGACGTGCAACAACAAAACCAGGTGGAAAATTTAGGGTTAATATGCTCCCAACTACATGTCATGTTTATTTTGGTGAAGTTTGTGGAGCAACCCCTGATGGTAGGTTCGCCTACGAACCGCTTTCTGAAGGAATATCACCAGTGCAAGGTTGTGATAGAAATGGTCCTACAGCAGTTATAAAATCGGCTTCAAAGATGGATCATTTAAAAACTGGAGGGAGTCTGTTGAATGTAAAATTTACTCCATCATTTATGCAAACGGAAAAAGGGATTGATGCTGTATGTGGCTTGATAAAAGGGTATTTTGCTATGGATGGTCACCATATTCAGTTTAATGTGATAGATGCAGAAACGCTTAAAAAGGCAAAAAAGCATCCTGAGAGATATAGAGATCTTATTGTTCGTGTTGCAGGGTACAGCGATTATTTCTGTGATTTAAATGAGAAATTACAGGATGAGATTATAAAGAGAACAGAACATGAAACGGTATAAAATAGAGAATCTATAAATCAAAAAGTACTTGACAAATTATAAAATGTTTATATATTAACAATTCGCTGACGCGGGGTAGAGCAGTTTGGTAGCTCGTCGGGCTCATAACCCGAAGGTCGTCGGTTCAAATCCGGCCCCCGCAACCAAGTAAATAACCCGGCTTCATGCCGGTTTTTTTGTATGGCGGCATAGCTCAGCTGGTGAGAGCATGCGGCTCATATCCGCAGGGTCCGGGGTTCAAGTCCCTGTGCCGCCATCTTATTTATAAATCGACAATTTCATATTTTATTAATCTTCATTAGGTTTATTTACAGAATATAAATATATCGCTTATTTTACAACTTTCAGTGCAAATCATTGTACCATTGATTTTGTGTAAAACTTTTATCCTCCTGTAATCTACCATATTTTTCAACTTTCTTATTTTTCAACACAGCTGAAAAATAGTTCGAAACTGATAACAAATTAAAGTTTCTATCATTCTTGCGGTTCTGTCATATAAGTTTATGTAAAATAATGCAAAAATTAGTTAACACTTTTGTTAACTTTTAAGTTGGCAATTTTGTAATTTTTTTATTGACATTAAAAGCTGAATAAAAGAAACTCAAAGATGTGGTATAGATAGCTTTATATTGTTGTGCTAGAATACCTTCTTTTGCTTATCAGTTACGGGTTAGGCTATTCGTTATTCCAATTTTCCAAATCTCTTTTCATGTTGAGAAACTCCTCTCTGGTTATTTCACCTTTTGCGTATCTTTGTTTTAATGTGTTTAAGGCTTCATGTGAACTCGATTTCTCTATGTTTTTATTTGACCCCAAACCTTTTATAAGATAAAAAATTGCATAAATTACTGCTATTAATATAACTAGCCATATAATCATATTAAACACCCCTAAAAATCCAAATCCATATCCACCACCAAATCCATGCATCATAGCTTACCCCCTTATAGATAAAGGGATGGGTAAAACCCACCCCTTTTAATCATCATCTTTATCATAGTTGTCTGGAAAAGGTCCCATTACAAAACCCCAAGGATTTACA